>CANBWY010000112.1 GCA_947373245.1 Comamonadaceae bacterium | reverse complement strand
GGCAAGCCCACCACCATCAACAACACCGAAACATTCGCTGCGGTGCCTTGGATCATCAACAACGGTGGTCAGGCTTACCTCGAATGCGGCAAGCCTAACAACGGCGGCACCAAGATTTTCTCGGTCAGTGGTGACGTCGAGCGTCCAGGCAACTACGAAGTTCCCATGGGCACACCGTTCTCCAAACTGTTGGAGCTGGCCGGTGGCGTTCGCAAAGGTCGCAAGCTGAAAGCTGTGATTCCTGGCGGTTCGTCTTCGCCTGTGTTGCCTGCCGACATCATCATGGAATGCACCATGGACTACGACAGCATCGCCAAAGCGGGCTCGATGTTGGGTTCAGGTGCGGTGATCGTGTTAGACGACTCACGCTGCATGGTCAAAAGTCTGCAACGCTTGAGCTACTTCTACATGCACGAATCATGCGGCCAATGCACCCCTTGCCGCGAAGGCACGGGTTGGTTGTGGCGTATGGTCGACCGCATTGAGCGTGGCGAAGGTCGCGAGAGCGACTTGGCTTTGCTCGATAACGTGGCGGAGAACATCATGGGGAGCACGATTTGTGCGCTTGGCGACGCAGCAGCCATGCCCGTGCGCGGCATGATCAAGCACTTCCGCCACGAATTTGAACACCACATCACGCACAAGACCTGCTCGGTCTCTGCCTACGTTTGACACGGATAAGTGCCATGATTGAAATCGAACTCGACGGTAAAAAAGTTGACGTCCAAGAAGGCTGCATGATCATGCACGCAGCTGAAAAGGCCGGCACTTACATCCCGCATTTTTGCTATCACAAGAAACTCAGCATCGCGGCCAACTGCCGCATGTGCTTGGTCGACGTGGAGAAGGCGCCTAAGCCAATGCCCGCATGCGCCACGCCGGTGACGCAAGGCATGATCGTTCGCACCCAGAGCGACAAAGCCATCAAAGCCCAAAAATCGGTGATGGAGTTTTTGCTCATCAACCATCCACTGGATTGCCCCATTTGCGACCAAGGTGGTGAGTGCCAGTTGCAAGACTTGGCTGTGGGCTACGGTGGTTCGACCTCACGTTACGAAGAAGAAAAACGTGTGGTGCAACCCAAAGACGTGGGCCCACTCGTCAGCATGGAAGAGATGAGCCGCTGTATCCAATGCACACGCTGCGTGCGCTTTGGTCAAGAAGTGGCGGGCATCATGGAGCTGGGCATGTCGCACCGCGGCGAGCACGCTGAGATTGAAACCTTTGTGGGTCAATCGGTGGACTCTGAGCTGTCGGGCAACATGATTGACATCTGCCCCGTGGGCGCGTTGACCAGTAAGCCCTTCCGTTACAGCGCACGTACTTGGGAGTTGAGCCGTCGCAAGTCGGTCAGCCCACACGATGCGACTGGCGCAAACTTGGTGATTCAAGTCAAGAACAACAAAGTCATGCGCGTCGTGCCTTTGGAAAACGAAGATGTCAACGAATGTTGGATTGCTGATCGCGACCGCTACAGCTATGAAGCCCTCAACAGCGCAGACCGCTTGACCAGCCCTATGCTCAAGCAAGGCGGTGTGTGGAAAGAAGTTGATTGGCAAACCGCCCTCGAATACGTGGCCAACGGCTTGCAAGGTGTCAAAGCCCAGCATGGCGCACAAGCCATCGGTACTTTGGCCAGCCCACACAGCACCGCAGAAGAGTTGTACTTGGCTGCTGCTTTGACGCGCGGTTTGGGTAGCCAAAACATCGACACACGTTTGCGCGCAGCAGACTTCCAACATGACGGCCAGGTCCGTTGGTTGGGTACCTCTGTGGCCTCTCTCACCACGCTGCAACGCGTGCTGGTGATTGGCTCGAACGTGCGTAAAGACCAGCCTTTGTTGGCGCAACGTCTGCGTCAAGCCGTACGCAACGGCGGCAAGGTCAATGCACTGAATGCACAGGCCTACGACTGGGCCATGCCTGTGGCCAACACCTTGGTGGCTGATGCTGCTAATTGGGTGCAAGCCTTGGCTGACATTGCGGCAGCTGTGGGTGCTATCACGGGTGCTGTTGCGCCAGTGGCTGGTAACGCCAACAGCACAGAAGCACAAGCCATCGCCAAGTCATTGACAGGCGGCGAACGCAAAGCCATCTTATTGGGTAACGCAGCGGCGCATCATGCCAAAGCATCGAGTTTGCTCAGCTTGGCCAACTGGATCGGTGCACAAACCGGTGCCACCGTGGGTTACTTAGGCGAAGCCGCCAACACCGTGGGCGCACAAGTGGTGGGCGCATGGCCTGTTGCGGGTGGCCAAAACGCAGGCCAAATGTTGGCAGGTGGTTTGAAGGCGGTGGTGTTGCTCAACAACGAACCTGCTTTTGACGCTGCTCACGGCGCTGCTGCCGCACAAGCCATCGGTCAAGCCGAAATGGTGGTCACGCTGTCGCCGTTCAAGGCCAACATGGACATCAGCGATGTGCTGTTGCCCATCGCACCTTTCACCGAGACAGCGGGTACGTTCATCAACACCGAAGGCCGCGCACAAAGCTTCCATGGCGTGGTCAAGCCCTTGGGCGAGACACGTCCTGCATGGAAAGTTTTGCGCGTGTTGGGCTCCATGCTCCACGTGCCTGGCTTCGAATTCGAAACCATCGAAGAAGTGCGTGCCCAAGCAATTCCTGCCAACGTGCAAGCCTTGTTGTCCAACGCATGCACGGCCCATGTGGACGTCAGCCTAGCAGCAGGTCAACCTGCCACTGCGGCCATTTACCAACTCGACAGCTTGGTGCGTCGCGCACCATCGCTGCAGCTCACCGCCGATGCGAAGCAAGCTTTGGTTGATGTGAAGGGAGTCCTGTGATGGTTGAAAACATTTACAACGCAGGCTTTGGCTTGTTGCCTGATGTGTGGTGGACCACACTGGCTTGGCCCATTTTGTGGACCTTGTTGAAAATTATCGGTGTCTTGTTGCCTTTGTTGCTCAGCGTGGCTTACCTAACTTTGTGGGAACGCAAGGCCATTGGTTACACCCAAATTCGCAAAGGCCCTAACCGCACAGGTCCTGGTGGTTTGTTGCAACCCATTGCTGACGCTTTGAAGTTGTTGACCAAAGAAATCATCATCCCGACCAAAGCCACGACCAGCTTGTTCTTGTTGGGCCCCATCATGACCATCATGCCCGCCTTGGCGGCATGGGCTGTGATTCCCTTTGGTCCCGATGTGGCTTTGGCGAATGTCAATGCCGGCTTGCTGTTCTTGATTGCCATCACTTCGTTGGAGGTGTACGGCGTCATCATTGCGGGTTGGGCGTCTAACTCGAAGTACGCTTTCTTGGGCGCCATGCGTGCATCGGCTCAGATGGTGAGCTACGAAATCGCGATGGGATTTTGCTTTGTGATCGTCTTGATGGTCTCCAACAGCTTGAACATGACGGACATCGTCATGGGGCAAGCCAAAGGCATGATGGCTGACAAGGGCTGGGGCATCTTGTCTTGGAACTGGCTGTCGTTGTTCCCTATTTTCTTGATTTACTTTATCTCCGGTTTGGCCGAAACCAACCGCCACCCGTTTGATGTGGTGGAAGGTGAATCAGAAATCGTGGCCGGCCACATGATTGAGTACTCAGGCATGTCCTTCGCCATGTTCTTCTTGGCCGAATACGCCAACATGATCTTGGTGTCGATGTTGACCGTGGTGATGTTCTTGGGCGGCTGGTTGTCACCCTTTGACAACGCGCTGTTCAATCTCGTTCCCGGTTGGATTTGGCTCGGTCTCAAGACCTTCGTGGTCGTGACCATGTTCTTGTGGGTGCGTGCCACGTTCCCACGTTACCGCTATGACCAGATCATGCGTTTGGGTTGGAAGATCTTCATTCCGCTCACACTGGTTTGGTTGCTGGTGGTGGGTGTTTGGATTCAAACACCTTGGAACATCTGGAACTAAGGCCGGAAATACACCATGACAACGACTACACAATCCGCTCCTTTCTCGTTGCGCGACTTTTTGTCGAGCTTCCTCTTGCTAGAGCTGTTCAAAGGCATGGCCCTCACCGGCAAATACATGTTTTCGCGCAGTATCACCATTCAGTTTCCGGAAGAGAAGACACCTTTGTCGCCTCGCTTCCGTGGCTTGCATGCTTTGCGTCGTTACGAAAACGGCGAAGAGCGTTGCATCGCTTGCAAACTGTGTGAAGCCGTGTGCCCCGCGATGGCGATCACCATCGAATCGGACCAGCGCGCAGACGGCAGCCGCCGCACCACACGCTACGACATCGACTTGACCAAGTGCATCTTCTGCGGTTTCTGTGAAGAGAGCTGCCCGGTTGATTCGATTGTTGAAACACACATCTTTGAGTACCACGGCGAAAAACGCGGTGACCTGTACTTCACCAAAGAGATGTTGTTGGCAGTGGGCGACCGCTACGAACCCGAAATCGCTGCCAACAAAGCAGCTGATGCGAAATACCGTTAAAGATTTGATGGACGTACTGATATGGATGTGAAGTCGGCTCTTTTTTACGCGTTCTCAGCAATCATGCTGTTTGCGTCATTGCGCGTCATCACGGCGCGTAACCCTGTGCATGCAGCGCTGTACTTGGTCTTGGCATTTTTCCAAGCCTCGGGCATTTGGATGTTGTTGGAGGCAGAGTTTCTGTCGATCGCGCTCGTGCTTGTGTACGTGGGTGCGGTGATGGTGTTGTTTTTGTTTGTGGTGATGTTGTTAGACATCAACCTCGACAGCATTCGTCAAGGGTTTTGGAAACACTTTCCATTGGCAGCCACTGTCGGTGCTGTGATTGCTTTGGAATTGGCGGGGGTATTGTTGGGCGGTTTTCGCGTGATTGAACCTCACAAGCCAGTGGCTGAACAAATACTTTCTCCTGTGGCAGTGACCGCTGTCGCACCTGTCGATGCTGCGTCTGCTGTCGCGCAGGCTGCGGCTGTGGGGCATGTGGTGGTGGCGCAAGTCTCTAACACCAAGGCCTTGGGCGTGTTGCTATACACCGAGTACTTGTACCCCGTTCAAGTGGCTGCGTTGATTTTGTTGGTGGCCTTGATCGCTGCCATCGCCTTGACCTTGCGTGCACGCAAGGACAGCAAATTCCAAAATCCGGCGGACCAAGTTCGCGTCAAAGCCCGCGACCGCGTGTCATTGGTGAAGATGGATGCGGTCAAGCCACCTGCTGCACCTGCCGCAGAGGAGACAACAGCATGAACATTACTTTAGGCCACTACCTCACGCTGGGTGCGATTTTGTTCGCGCTCTCCGTGATTGGCATCTTCTTGAACCGTAAAAATTTGATCGTCTTGTTGATGGCGATTGAATTGATGTTGCTCGCGGTCAACATGAACTTCGTGGCGTTCTCACACTACTTGGGTGACTTGAACGGCCAAATCTTTGTTTTCTTCATCTTGACCGTGGCGGCTGCTGAATCTGCCATCGGCTTGGCGATTCTGGTGCAGTTGTTCCGCAACAAATCCAGCATCAACGTGGATGAACTCAACACGCTCAAGGGTTAATTCA
>CANBWY010000111.1 GCA_947373245.1 Comamonadaceae bacterium | reverse complement strand
GCTATTGCCGCCGAGTTAAAGCTCACTTTGTCAGCGCCTGCGTTGAGCATGCGGCGCACGTCGTCGACGGTGCGCACACCACCGCCCACGGTGAGGGGGATGAACACTTGGCTGGCCACGGCTTCGATGATGTGAAGAATCACATCGCGCGCGTCGCTGGTGGCGGTAATGTCGAGGAAGGTGAGCTCGTCAGCGCCTTGGTCGTTGTAGCGTGCCGCGATTTCCACAGGGTCGCCTGCATCGCGCAGCTCGACAAAGTTGACGCCTTTGACGACGCGACCGCCGGTCACGTCGAGGCAAGGAATGATGCGCTTAGCAAGCATAGAGGTCCAAAGAGTTCTTCAAGAAACGGTCAAACGCTGCCAGCCAACCCATTGGCCACCAGCGGGAATGGAGATGGGTTCAAACACCTGTGCTGCTTCCACACACAGCATGCGCGCAAAGCCGTGGGCGGGCATGTCGGCCAGTGCGGCGCACTTGCCCTTGCCCGGGTTCCACACCACCGAATTGGCCCATGAGGGGCTTTGCTCAATTTGCAAGGTACTTGTGCCGTCTTGCAGGTGCAGTGGGTTTGCGGACGCGTCATACACACGGTCAAACTCGCCATCAAAGTACAGCGCCTCATCGGCCAAGCCATGCACGTCGGCCACCGCATCCCACTCGGGGCGGCCGCCTAGGCCACGCAGCTCGGTCAGGTCGATGTCGTCCACCGCTAGGTAAGTGTGCAGTGCGCCGCTGAAGTAAAGGTCGCTGTCTGCCGTGTTGTCCGCTTCGGTGTTGTTGACGGTGAGTGTGATGGTCAGCTGGGCTGGAGCCAACACCACACGCAGCTGCGCCACAAAGGCTTGCTGCCAAATAGCCAAGGTCTCTGCATTGGTGCTGAGGCTGAAGTCGATAGATACGCGGTCTTGCGTAACAACCGCGTCGCCGACTTGCCAAACCATGTTGCGGGCAAAACCATGCTTTGGCAAAGTACCGCGCTGGTTGAACTGGGGGAAGCACACGGGCACACCGCCACGGATGGCAGATTGGCCATCCCAGAGGTTGTTGGGGCTTAAAAACAAACGCTCGCGGCCTTGGCTCACCCAAGACAACACATGCGCACCTTGCAAGGCAACCAGCACGGTGTCGCCACAAGGCAAAGTCAAACGCTGGCAGGCAAGGCCTTGGTAAATCTCCGCGCTGGCCACGCGCTCCGCGGCCGTTGCGTTAGCCATTCAGTTCGTCGGCGCGTGCTTGGGCTTTTTCGAAATCCAAGTCGCCGCTGTAAATGGCGCGACCGCAGATCACGCCTGCCACGCCGTCGTCTTCCACGGCGCACAACTGTTCGATGTCGGCCATGTTGGACAAGCCGCCAGAGGCGATGATCGGGATAGACACGGCTTGCGCCAGCTTAACGGTGGCATCGATGTTGATGCCGCTGAGCATGCCGTCGCGACCAATGTCGGTGTAGATGATGGACTCGACGCCGTAGTCTTCAAATTTCTTACCCAGGTCGACCACTTCGTGCCCTGTGAGCTTGCTCCAACCATCGGTGGCGACTTTGCCATCTTTGGCATCAAGACCCACGATGATGTGGCCGCCAAAAGCGCTGCACGCGTCGCGCAAAAAGCCAGGGTTCTTGACCGCAGCCGTGCCGATGATGACGTAGCGCAAGCCCGCATCAATGTATTTTTCAATCGTGTCGAGGTCGCGAATACCGCCTCCCAACTGCACAGGAATGTCGTGGCCCACGGCTTTCAAAATGGCTTTGATCGCCGCTTTGTTTTGCGGCGTGCCAGCGAAAGCGCCGTTCAAGTCCACCAAGTGCAAGCGACGCGCGCCTTTGGCCACCCAGTTGAGCGCCATTTGCGCGGGGTCTTCACCGAAGGTTGTGGATTGCTCCATGTCGCCTTGTTTGAGGCGCACGCAATGTCCGTCTTTGAGGTCAATGGCAGGAATTAAATACATGATGGCTTAGTGGTTCAAGGGTTCCAGTGCAGAAAGTTGCGAAACAAGGCCAAGCCATGCGCCGCGCTTTTTTCTGGGTGAAATTGTGTCGCAAAAATGTTGTCACGGGCAATGGCGCATGTAAAAAGGCCACCGTAGTCGGTTTGAGCCGCGCTGTGCGCTGAATTTTTAGGTC
The DNA here is from genome assembly GCA_947373245.1 of Comamonadaceae bacterium. Lineage (GTDB taxonomy): Bacteria > Pseudomonadota > Gammaproteobacteria > Burkholderiales > Burkholderiaceae_C > Limnohabitans. The sequence continues at coordinate 997 of CANBWY010000111.1, read as the reverse complement.
GGGCATAAAAGCTGTGCACGAAGTAAAAGTAGCTGGCGTCGGGGATGCCTTGCCAAAGAGCGTGTGGACGCGTTTGCAGCACTTGGTTCCAGCCCATTTGCGGCACTTTGAAGCGGCTGCCATCGGCTTGCATACGGCCAGCCAAATCAAACTTCACCACCTCGCCGGCAATCAAACCCAAGCCGGGCGTGTCGCCCTCGGCGCTGTGGTCGAGCATCATTTGCATGCCTACGCACACGCCAAACAAAGGTTTTTTCTCGGCAGCGTCCAGCACTGCTTCAAGCAAACCCGACTCGCGCAACTCGCGCATGCAGTCCGGCATGGCGCCTTGGCCGGGCAAGACGACGCGGTGTGCGTCACGCACCACTTGCGGGTCAGAGGTGACGATCACTTCCGCATGGTCCACCACCGAGGCGGCGTGCATCACCGCTTGCGCTACAGAGCGCAGGTTGCCCATACCGTAATCAACGACGGCAACTTTGTTATTCATACGCGCGAGGGATCACAAACTGCCCTTGGTGGATGGAATCATGCCGACGGAGCGTGGGTCCAATTCCAAGGCAGCACGCAAGGCACGCGCAAACGCTTTGAACACCGTCTCAGCTTGGTGGTGCGCGTTTTCACCGCGCAGATTGTCAATGTGCAAGGTCACGAACGCGTGGTTCACAAAACCTTGAAAAAACTCAAACGCCAACTGACTGTCGAACTCGCCAATCATGCCGCTCTTGAACGGCACGTGCATGATGAGGCCGGGACGGCCTGAGAAGTCCACCACCACGCGACTCAGCGCTTCGTCAAGCGGCACATAGGCGTGGCCGTAACGGCGAATGCCTTTTTTGTCGCCCACGGCTTTGGCAAACGCTTGGCCCAAGGTAATGCCCACGTCTTCCACGGTGTGGTGGCCGTCGATGTGCAAATCACCCACGGCGTGGATGTCCAAATCGATCAAGCCATGACGCGCGATTTGATCCAGCATGTGGTCAAAAAAACCAATGCC
>CANBWY010000110.1 GCA_947373245.1 Comamonadaceae bacterium | reverse complement strand
GTCGGCGATGTTGCGGAACTTGTCGCCTTCGGTCAAATCGTCAACCGCGATGATGTTGGTGATGCCGCGAGCGTTCAAGCCCTGAATGATGTTGCTGCCGATGAATCCGGCTGCGCCTGTGACGACGATTTTGGTCATGCGAATAACTCCTCAAAACTAACAGTGGCGGTGCCAAATTTACCCACGACGACGCCGCCCGCTTTGTTAGCGAGTGGCATGGCTTCGCGCAGGCTCAGGCCTGCGGCCACCAAGGTGGCCAAGGTGGCGATGACGGTGTCGCCCGCGCCGGTGACGTCAAACACTTCGCGTGCTTGGGCCGAAACATTCAATTCACCATGGGTATCAAACAAGGTCATGCCTTCTTCACTGCGGGTGAGCAGCAAGGCGTCGAGCTTGAGTTCTTGGCGTAGTGCGTGGGCTTTTTGTATCAGCTCAGCTTCGCTGTGCCACTTGCCAATGACTTGCTCTAACTCCGCGCGGTTGGGTGTGATGCACGTGGCCCCCGTGTAGCGCGAGTAGTCGCTGCCTTTGGGGTCAATCAACACCGCTTTGCCTGCGGCGCGGGCGGCTGTAATCATTTGCGATACATGGGCCAAGCCGCCTTTGCCGTAGTCGGAGAAAAGCACCACGTTGTGGGCAGACAGCAGTTGCATGAACTGGTCGGTTTGCGAGGCCAGCACTTCGTTTTGCGGCGTGTTCTCAAAGTCCACACGCAGCAGTTGTTGTTGGCGGCCAATCACACGCAGCTTGACGGTGGTTTTCAGTTGGCTGTCACGGCCTAAGTGCGGCGCAATGCCTGTTTTGGCTACCAAGTCTTCCAGCAAATGGCTGGCTTCATCGTCGCCCACCACCGACAAAAGGGAGGCTTGGGCGCCCAAGCTGACCACGTTGTAGGCTACGTTGGCGCAGCCGCCCAAACGGTTTTCTTCGCGCGTGATGCGCACCACGGGTACGGGGGCTTCTGGACTGATGCGGTCGACAGCGCCATACCAATAGCGGTCAAGCATCACATCGCCCACGACCAAGACGTGAGCTTGGCTGAGTTGTTGTCGGGTCACGGTCATAGTTCCTCCACGCGTCGAGCGGGGTAGCTGTCCCAGGCTTGGCAGCCCGGGCATTGCCAAAAGTGTTGGGTGGCTTCGAAGCCGCAAGCGGCGCAGCGGTAGCGTTGCAGCGGTTTGGCTGCACGCTCTAAGGCGCGTTGTACTTGCGGATGAAATTGTTCGTGCTCAAATTTTTCGTTGGCAATCCATTGGGTCGCGGCGACCAAAGAAGGTTCGCGTTCCAAATGCTTGGCGTACCAATCGGTGGTGCCGTCATCGCCTTGGGCACTGTGCAGCGCCACGATGGCGTTGAGCACATCGAGCGAAGGGATTTTGGCGTAGCTGGCTTCGAGCAGGGCCAAGGCATCTTGGGTGTGGTTCAAAGCGGGCGCCAAGGCTGCCAGCTTAGGTGCAACCAAAGGCAGGGCCGAAGGCACTTGTGTGGCCAAACGTTCAAGCGTGGCATATGCCTCTTGCGCGCGACCTGTTTGCGAGAACGTTTTGGCCAAAGCGATGCGTGCACGCGCATTTTGCGGCGCGGCCTCGGTGGCTTGCTCCAACAGGGAGATGACTTGGGCTACCTCTTGGGATACATCCAAGCTTTCTGCTTCTTCGCACAAGTAATGCGCCAAGCGACCTTGGAAGCTGCCTTGGCCGCTGTCGCTCAACTTCTTGGCGATGACCGAGGCCTTGGCCCAGTCACGCGAGCGTTCGTAAATGCTCAGCAAGGCCAAGTGCGCTTGGGACTGGTGGGCGGTGCCTTCGAGTTTGTTCAGGGCGTTTTCGGCACGGTCTAGCAAACCCGCTTTGAGGTAATCCAAGGCAAGGGCGTGTTGGGCGCGGTCGCGGTCGGCTTGGCTGAGGTCGCCGCGTGACAGCAAGTGTTGGTGCACGCGCACGGCACGTTCGTACTCACCACGACGGCGAAACAAATTGCCCAAAGCAAAGTGCAGCTCAGATGTGTCGGGGTCGTGTTGTACGGCCTCAATGAAGGCGTCGATGGCTTGGTCTTGCTGCTCGTTGAGCAAGTAGTTCAAACCTTTGAAATAGGCTTTGGGTGTTTGGCGATTTTCAAGACGCAGCTGGCGCAAGTCCATGCGCGAGGCGAGCCAACCCAATACAAAAGCGAGGGGCAAGCCCAGCAAAATCCAGCTGAGGTCAAATTCCATGCGTGAGGTCCTCAGAAGAGGTGGCTGGTAGCGTGTGCTCTGTGGTCGCGGTGCGGGCCAATTTCGCCAAGCGGCGGTGTTTCCACCAGCGCGGCACCATGCCCATCACGCCGACCGCAACGCCCATGACGAAAACAGTCAGCAATACCAACACCAACGGCGCATTCCAAGTGGTGCCAAAAAAGAAATGGACCACGGCATCGTGTTGGTTGTTGAGCGCAAAAGCGAACAGGGTAAAAAAAATGGCTGCTTTCAGTAACAACTGAAGCAGCCACATGAGATTTTTCAAGGTGGCTCCTCTGTGACGAGGGACATTTTAGCCTTGCGGCCCCTTGAAATAACGACCTCACTAACCTTTGGGCGCAGACCCCGTCAACAATTCTTGGGTGCGTGTGTCCACCGCTTCGCGCAGGGCTTTGCCCGGTTTGAAATGGGGCACACGTTTTTCAGGAATCGCCACGCTTTCGCCGGAACGCGGGTTGCGTCCCATCCGAGGTGGGCGACGGTTGATCGAAAAACTGCCAAAGCCTCGCAACTCAATGCGGTGCCCGCGCACCAACGCGTCGCTCATCGCGTCAAGAAGGGTCTTGACAGCGAACTCGGCATCGCGGTGCGTGAGCTGCCCAAACCGGGCAGCCAGTTCTTCGACCAGGTCCGAGCGGGTCATCAGTTGTTGTCGAGCTTAGCGCGCAACAAAGCGCCCAAGCTGGTGGTGCCAGCGTTTTCGCTCTTCGACTGTTGAGACAACGAAGCCATGGCTTCTTGTTGGTCCACCGCGTCTTTGGCTTTGATGGACAACTGGATGTTGCGGGTCTTGCGATCCACGTTCACCACCACAGCAGTCACTTCGTCGCCAACTTTCAACACATGGCTTGCGTCTTCCACGCGGTCGCGTGAAATTTCGCTGACGCGCAAGTAGCCGATGATGTCTTCGCCCAAGTCGATTTCAGCGCCCTTGGCATCCACAGTCTTGACCTTGCCGGTGACGGTTTGGCCTTTGTCGTTGATCGACACGAA
>CANBWY010000109.1 GCA_947373245.1 Comamonadaceae bacterium | reverse complement strand
GTCACCGCCTGGGTACTTGCGCGCTTCTAGCGCAAACACGGGCAGCACCAAAAACAAGCCCAGCATGCGCAGGCCAAAGATAGACGCCAATGAGCCACTGGCACGACGCTCGACGGGCGTCATGGTGGGGCTGTCGTCTAGGGTGGGGTTGGGGGTTAGGTTGATCGTCACAGCAGGTGATTGTCTCGCATTCTGTGAATCAGCTAGTCGCTGCAACGCATCAGGCGCTACGTGAATGACGCGCCACATATTTACGCAAGACAGTGTCCATCAGAGACTGCCAGCCATCACCCGTGGATTTGAAATAGTCAATCACCTCTGGGCTGTATCGCACCGACACCAAACGCTTTTTGCTATCAGACTTGGGCCGTCCACGCAAAGCCTTCATCGGCACCATGGCCCTGAGTTGTTGGCTTGTCAGCGGCTGAGCGTCTGGGTCGAGCTTGGCGGCAGCGTTGATGTCGCGGTCTTCCTGCGCACTTGGCATTTGAACTTTAGAGCGTTTCATCATTTTCGACATAGTGCTTCACCTCGCGTCGGTTGGCTCGCCGAAGACTGATGATTCTTCGTACGTCACCACGGTCCACAAACGCCACGCAATAGAGAATTTCGGTTTTTGGCGCCAGCGCAATCATGCGCATTTCGTTGTAATCAACCCGCTCATCCACCCATACCAAAGCAGCGTCCCATTCAAGCTCTGCGGCCATGGCCAGCGAGACACCATGCTTGAGCTGGTTACTCACATCTTTGGTCGGATCGAACTCGATACGCATATTTTAATGTAGCTACAGAAAATTGAAACAATCTCCAAATTTTCCGTATCGATGCCGTGGGTATGTTTAGGCCGCATCAGCTTTTGCGCTTCACTCACTTACATAAAGAAACGGCTTTGCACGCGCCCGCGCTGGCATCTGCCGCGCAAGGCGATGCACCGCCAAACCAATCGGCATCCCCCAGCACCTGCGCCAGTGCATCAATGTCGCGACAAGCCAGCTGCGCGATTTCGGCTTCGGAGTGTCGCCCCATGCCTTGGACATGCAACATCTTGCGCGACTTGCTACGCATCACTGCACGGACCAGCGGACGAATCAGAGCAGGCACTTTGTTAAAGAAAGTCGCAGGGCCTTTGTTGAAGTTTTCATCCACCATCCAGCGGAAATACACAGCGGCGAAATACAGGTGCTCTTCACACATCTTCTCCACCGCCCAAGTCACGCCCTTTTGCTGCGGGGTGAGGTGTGCGTCGAAATCAAGCCCGTACTTTTGCTCAAGGTTAAAACGAATCAGGGTCGAGTCAGCCACCGTCACCCCCTCATCCACGATGAACGGACGCTTGCCTTTGGGGCCAAGGTTGGGGCCACCTGCAAACACGTCTGTGGTGTAGGGCTGGCCTGATAGTTTGAGCAACGCCATTGCCTTCATCACGAAGGGGCTGGGGTCTGGTTGGCCGAATGCGGGGCCGAAGGTGTAAAGCGTGATCACGAGTCTCTCCAAGTTTTCATCTCAACTATAGCCATGGTCTCTTAAATTTGACTCTTTAGCATTAACTTTTAATTGCATGGGCCACTCAAGGCACTAGCACCAACCCGCTCAATCAATTTCACATAGGACTAATCGCCACCGCCACTATCATGGCGGGTTGCCCTTAATTTGACTGCCCCGTGAACAAACCCATCGATGACGGCGCCTACCTAGGCCTTGCCCTGAACCACCCTTCTGCCATGCGAAACATCAGCATTCGCGGGGCGCGCACGCACAACCTGAAAAACATCGACCTCGACATTCCGCGTAACCAGCTGGTGGTCATCACGGGTTTGTCGGGTTCAGGCAAATCCAGCCTCGCGTTTGACACGCTGTATGCCGAAGGCCAGCGCCGTTATGTGGAAAGCCTCTCGGCCTACGCCCGCCAGTTTTTAGGGCGCTTGGACAAGCCCGATGTGGACCTGATTGAGGGCCTGTCGCCGGCCATCAGCATTGAGCAAAAAGCCACCAGCCACAACCCGCGCTCGACCGTGGGCACGGTGACCGAAATTCATGACTACCTGCGCTTGCTGTTTGCCCGCGCGGGCACGCCCTATTGCCCTGACCACAACTTGGCGTTGCAAGCGCAAAGCGTGTCGCAGATGGTGGACGCCGTCATGGCCCTGCCCGAAGACACCAAGCTCATGCTGCTCGCGCCCATCGCGCGCAACCGCAAGGGCGAGTACAGCGAAATCTTCACGCAGCTGCAAGCGCAGGGCTATGTGCGCTTTCGCATCGAAGGGAAGGTGTACGAATACGACGAACTGCCCGAGCTGAAGAAAACCGAAAAGCACGACATCGACGTGGTGGTGGACCGCATCAAAGTACGCCACGAAGCACCCGCAGCGCCCAAACCGGCTACAGCACCCAGCATCGGCGACATCGCGGTGAGCGCGCCGCCCCCAGGCTTGCGCCAGCGTTTGGCCGAAAGCTTTGAAGCCGCCTTGCGCTTGGCCGAAGGCCGCGCCATTGCGCTAGAGATGGACACGGGCGCGGAGCACAGCTTCAACGCCAAGTTTTCTTGCCCGCAATGCACCTACTCCATCAGCGAACTAGAACCCCGTTTGTTCTCATTCAACTCACCCGTGGGCGCTTGCCCCGCGTGCGATGGCTTGGGCCACCAAGACTTTTTTGACCCGGCCCGCGTGGTGGCGTTTCCGTCACTCAGCTTGGGCAGCGGCGCCATCAAAGGCTGGGACCGCCGCAACGCGCATTACTTCACCCTGCTGGAGAGCTTGGCCAAACACTACAAGTTTGACTTGGACACGCCTTATGAAGACCTGAGCCCTGAAACCCGCCAAGTGCTGCTGTATGGCTCGGGCGAAGAAGAGATCAAGTTCAACTACAGCCTAGAAAACGGGTCTGGCAAAAAGCTCAGCAAGAAACACCCCTTCGAGGGCATCTTGGTCAACATGGAACGCCGTTACCACGAGACCGATTCGGTGGTGGTGCGCGAAGACCTGTCGCGCTACCGCGGCTCACGGGCCTGCACCTCTTGCGGCGGCACACGCTTGCGCCGCGAAGCGCGCAACGTGCGCATTGGTGACGGCGAACAAATGCGTGGCATTTTCGACATCAGCCACACCACGCTGGGTGAATGCTTTGGCTACTTCAACACGCTCAAACTGCAAGGCGCCAAAGCCGAGATTGCTGACAAAGTGGTGCGCGAAATTGCCTCCCGCTTGAAGTTCTTGAACGACGTGGGCTTGAACTACCTCAG
>CANBWY010000108.1 GCA_947373245.1 Comamonadaceae bacterium | reverse complement strand
GCTTTTTGACTTGGTCGTTTCGACCTCGCGCCCCTGACGCACCAGTTGATTGATGGTTGGCATTGAAAAACGTCCCTAAACGTTTGAATTAAAAAGAAAACGTGAATCCCTTCGGAAATTCCGAAAAGCCTTCTAGTGTATCAGCATCGCGTCACAGCAGCAAACCCAGGTTAAAAGGCGGCAAAAAGACCTCGATTGGCTCTCACTTCACCCATAGACGCACGGCATCCCAAGCGCGACCCACAAAACCCGCTTGCTCGACGGTCTCAAGCACCAGCAAGGGCACATCGACCAGCGGTTGCTGCTCCAGAGTCACCTTCAAAACACCCACGGATTGGCCACGGTTGAGCGGCGCCACCAAAGGATCGGGACGGGCCACTTGCGTCTGAATACGCCCCGCAGCGCCCACTGGCACTGCCACCACGATGGGCGAGAAGCGGCCCAATTTGACAGTGCTGCCACGGCCTTTCCACACATTAGGCGTCACCACCGCTTGGTTGGCCTCAAACAACTTGACAGCCTCAAACGCGCTGTAACCCCAGTTCAGCAGCTTTTGCGACTCCGTGGCACGCGCATTCTCACTAGAAGCCCCCAACACAATGGACAGCAAACGGCGCTGACCCACGCCCGGCGCATCGCGTTTGGCGGTGGCGATCAAACAAAAACCTGCCGCATCGGTGTGTCCGGTCTTCAAGCCATCCACGCTGGGATCGCGCAGCAACAGCAAATTGCGGTTGTTTTCGTTGGCTGCAGGCGTGCCGGGGTAACGGTATTTTTTGATGGCGTAGTAACCCACATACTCTGGGAAGTCTTGCATCAAGCGCCCCGCCAAGATGCTCAGGTCACGTGCCGTGGTGATGTGGCCGGGTTCGGTCAAACCTTCTGGGTTTTTGTAGCCCGTGGACTTCATGCCCAGCACTTTGGCTTGGGCGTTCATCATCTGCACAAAGTGTTCCGCCGTGCCGCCCACGCCTTCAGCCAGCGCCATGGTGGCGTCATTGCCAGACTGAATGATCATGCCCTTGACAAGGTCTTCCACAGGCACTTTCATCTTCGGGTCGATGAACATGCGCGAACCGGGCATCTTCCACGCACGCTCGCTGACACCAAGGGTTTGCTGCAAGCTGATTTTTTTAGATTTCAGCGCATCAAACACCAAATAAGCCGACATCAACTTCGTCAAGGAAGCGGGCTCAACGGGCTTGTCTGCATCCAATTCGGCCAACACTTGCTGCGCCGTCAAATCGACCAACAAATAAGCATGGGCTGCTATTTCGGGCGGCTGCGGCATCTGCGCCAAGGCGGGCAGCGCACACACCGAACCCATGAAAAAGCCAAAAAATGCGGCGCGCAGGAGTCGTGTCATTGCGATCTTCAAATGAGGAGTAGGAGGTCAAAAATCGCAGCGCCTACATGGCGAACGCACCGCGGGCACCCACAGGGCCTATCCCTGCAAATGACGCACGACTAAATTTTTGAGAAGCGGTAATTGTCCATGAAAGAAATGCCCCCCGCCCGGCACCACCGTCACAGGCAGGCTTTGCGGGCGTGCCCAATCCATCACGCTCGCAAGGGAAACGGTATCGTCTAGCTCGCCGTGCACCACCAAGGTTTTATCGTGCAATTCTGGCGCAATGGGCGCCACATGAAAGCGCTGCGCGGCCGTGCCGACAAACACCACTTTTTCAATCGCGCGGTGGCTGTGCAACTCGGCCAAGGCATGGCTGGCCACAAATGAGCCAAAAGAGAAGCCAGCAATCGCCAAGGGGCCTTCGGACGCCACTTGCGCCACCACGCGCAAGAAATCTCGGGCTTCGCCAGCGCCCGCATCGTGTTCGCCCACCGAGGCGCCCACACCCCGGAAATTGAAGCGCACCACCGTCCAACCGCATTGCACAAAAGCACGCGCCAAGGTTTGCACCACCTTGTTGTCCATCGTGCCGCCAAACAAAGGGTGCGGATGCGCCACGATCGCCACGCCGCGTGACTCGCCTTCGGGCTCGTCACGCAAAGCCTCGACAGCGCCCACCTCACATTGCAGGGTGATTTTTTGAGTTTGCGAATTCATAGCTGACTTAGCGCCCCACGTTGGCAGGCACAAGCAAGCGCGTCACCACTTGCCCGTGTTTCAAATGGTTTTCAACAATCTCATCCACATCGGTGTTGTCCACCACGGTGTACCAAACGCCTTCAGGATAGACCACCGCCACGGGGCCGCCCGCGCATCGGTCCAAACAGCCCGCTTTGTTCACACGCACACCGCCGGAGCCCGCCAAGCCTGCCGCTTTGACTTGCGCTTTGCAGTGGTCAAACGCAGCCTGTGCGCCATGGTGGGCGCAAGCGTCTTGCCCGTTGTCGCGCTGATTCAGGCAGAAAAAGATGTGGTGTTTGTAATAAGAGCTTTGCGTCATCGTTGCATTTTAGTTTTGTGATCGGCGCTCGTTCGTTAACTGCACCATCGCCAACGCCATCACCGCGTAAGGCCACAACCAACCCAGCCATTGCACGATGCCGTGGAAACGAATAAAGCGCCCTTGCTCCCACGTCTGCAAGGTTTGTGCGAAATAAGCACTTTCTGGGGATTGGTTCAACAGGCTTTGTTGCACCAACACCGCCAGCAACAAAAATGCCCAAGCCGTACGCGCAGAAAAAGGCACAAACACCAAGGCCGCCACCAAACCAAACCCCAGGCCCAGCATGACGGGCAACGCCAGCCATGTCCACGCATGCACGGGGCCGTAGCTCAAGGCAGCGGACAAAGCGCTCATGCCCAAAGCCAGTCCCAGCACCAGCAGCACATACAACACCCGTTTCCCAGCTTGGCGAATCACGCCAAAGCCCAACAAGCACGGCACCAGCAAGCCCAGCATCACACACAGCAGCTCAGCGCCGGGCAGCAAGGGCTCGAGTTCAAATGCGCGCAACGGTATCCAGTCCTCAAATGGGGTGGCTTCAAAGGCGCTGGTCAGCGTATCTTCCAGACGCTCCCACACTTGACCCAAACCCAAAGGCACGCCCACAGGGAACAACAGCGCCACCGGCCACACCGCCATCAACACCAAGGCCATGTAGGCATCGCGGACAAACCAACGTGCACGAAACTGGCTCCAGCGGCGCAGCAACCCCATCTGCTCCAAGCCGCTGGCCAACACCGCGCCCAGCCAAGCGCCCAAGGTATTGAGCAAAAAATCGGTCAGCGACGACACGCGCACAGGCAGGTAACTTTGCAGCGATTCCATCGTGAACGACAACGCGGCCGCAGCCAAAGTCGACACCACCACCACGCGGGTGCGCCAGCCCATGCGCATGGCGCTCAAGGTCAA
>CANBWY010000107.1 GCA_947373245.1 Comamonadaceae bacterium | reverse complement strand
CGCACCCGATGTGGCCATGATGCTGGATTTCTTGAACCACACCTCGCCGCAACGCGGCATCATTCGCTAAACCTGATGGCCGAGGCCCTGTCTTTCTCGCTCGTCGCAGGCGAGGCCTCGGGCGATTTGCTCGCTGGTCTGTTGCTCGGCGGTATGCGCGACAAATGGCCTGATATGCACAGTGCCGGCATTGGTGGCCCGCGCATGGCGGCCCAAGGCTTTGAGCCTTGGTGGCCTTACGAAAAACTAGCCGTGCGTGGCTATGTCGAAGTGCTGCGTCACTACCGAGAAATTGTGGGCATTCGCAACCAACTGCGTGAACGCTTGCTGGCTCATCCACCAAGCGCTTTCATTGGTGTCGATGCGCCCGACTTCAACCTTGATTTAGAACGCGACCTCAAAGCACAAGGCATCCCCACGATTCACTTTGTGTGCCCCTCGATTTGGGCTTGGCGTGCAGACCGCGTCGAGAAAATTCGCCAAAGCGTGGATCACGTTTTGTGCATCTTCCCCTTCGAGACAGACTTGCTGGCCCAGCACGGCATTGACGCCACCTATGTGGGTCACCCTTTGGCCAAAAACATTCCCAATGTGCCAGACCGTGCTGCAGCACGCACGGCGCTTGGTTTGCCGCAAGATGCCACGGTGGTGGCCTTGCTGCCAGGCAGCCGAAGCTCCGAGATTGAGTATTTAGCCCACCGCTTTTTGCAAGCGGCGCAACGCATGGCCAAGCAGCAACCGGGTTTGTACTTTGTGCTGCCTGCCATGCCTGCCTTGCGCGCGCGCATCGAAGAGATTGCCAGGCAAGTGGGCGAGGTGCCAAATTTGATCGTGCTCAACGGCCAGTCACACACCGCATTGGCGGCTTGTGATGTCACGCTGATTGCCAGTGGCACCGCCACACTGGAGGCTGCATTGTTCAAGCGGCCCATGGTGATTGCCTACAACATGAACTGGCTGAGCTGGCAAATCATGCGTCGTAAAAAGCTGCAACCCTGGGTGGGCTTGCCCAACATCCTTTGCCAAGACTTTGTGGTGCCCGAGTTGCTGCAAGACGCCGCCACGCCTGATGCGTTGGCGCATGAAGTCTTGCAGTGGTTGGCCAACCCTGCGGCAGCCGCTGCCGTTCAACAACGCTTTGCGACGCTGCACGACACGCTGCGCTGCGATACCCCATCACTGGCTGCTCATGCGATCGAAAAAGTTCTTGCGCGCTGAACAAGTCGCACTCGTTTGGGATGCCCCCGCCGGCTTGATCGCTGGGGTGGATGAGGCGGGGCGTGGTCCCTTGGCCGGTCCTGTGGTGGCGGCCGCCGTCATCTTGGATGACATGAATCCGATCGTCGGATTGGCCGATTCCAAAAAACTCACCGCCTTGAAGCGCGAGCGTTTGTACGACGAGATTCGCGCCAAGGCCCTGTGCTGTTCAATCGCCGAAGCGACCGTGGAAGAAATCGACGAATTGAACATTTTGCAAGCCACGATGCTGGCTATGCGCCGCGCGGTGGAGGGCTTGCGCCTCAAGCCCAACAAGGTGCTGGTCGATGGCAACCGTTTGCCTGTGCTCGATGTGTTGGCAGAAGCCATCGTCAAAGGCGACAGCAAAGTGCAGGCCATTTCTGCGGCCTCCATCTTGGCCAAGGTGCATCGCGACCGTTGGTGTCAAGAACTGCACGCGCAGTACCCGCAATACGGTTTCGATGCACACAAAGGCTATGGCACTGCGGCGCATTTGCTAGCCCTGAAAGAACACGGTGCCACACCTTGGCACCGCAAATCCTTCTCACCCGTGGCAGAGGTGCTGAAATGAACTTGATCACCTCGCGTGACAACCCCTTGGTCAAAGACCTGCGACGCTTGTCGCAAGACAGCACGGCGTATCGCAAGTTGGGCCGCGTCTGGTTAGAGGGCGATCATCTGTGCCGCGCTGCACTCACACGTGGCGTCAAGCCTGCGCATGCGGTGTTTGCTGAATCTTTGTGGGCGACAGCACCCCGCGAATGGACGCAAGCCGCAGAGCGCAACACCGTCTTGCCCGACGCGCTGTTTGCCGAAATTAGCAGCTTGGAGTCTCCCGCCAAAATGGGTTTTGTGTTGACCGCACCCAGTTCGCAAGACGTGCTGGCCACCACGCCCACGGTGGTGCTCGACCGCGTGCAAGACGCCGGCAATGTGGGTTCGATTTTGCGCAGCGCCTCGGCGTTTGGCTTCAAGCAAGTGTTGGCCATCAAAGGCTCGGCGGCCTTGTGGTCACCCAAAGTCTTGCGCGCTGGCATGGGCGCGCATTTTGGGCTGCATTTGGTGGAGGGCTTGACACCCGAAGCGCTGAATGCCTTGGACATGCCTTGGGTGGCCACCAGCTCGCACCAAGGGCCGTTTTTGCACACCTTGTTAGCAGAAACCAAGCTGCCCATGCCCTGCGCATGGCTCATGGGCCATGAAGGGCAGGGCGTGTCGCCCGAGTTGGCCGATCGTGCCGCCTTGCATGTGCGCATTGCCCAGCCGGGCGGCGAAGAGTCGCTCAACGTGGCGTCGGCTGCTGCGATTTGCTTACATGCCAGCGCGACCTGCCATTTGCGCTAATTCACGCGCATTCATTGGGGAAAACCAGGGCCTCGGATATAATGAGAGGCTTTCCCGCATCAACCTGTACGTCCCAGCCAAAACTAGGCAAATTCCTCGAACAAAGTAGCCAAAGAGAAGACATTCTCTTGTGAGCGCTGAGGCGTACCCGAACTATTCCGGAGAACCCAGTGCTTTTGTCTCTTCAGGGAACCTTCCCGCCCGCCATTCTGGCGCTCGCAGACGGCACGGTCTTTATCGGCAACTCGATTGGAGCCACTGGCTCCACGGTCGGCGAAGTGGTGTTTAACACCTCACTCACCGGCTATCAGGAAATCCTCACTGACCCCAGCTATTGCCAGCAGATCGTCACTTTGACGTACCCGCACATCGGCAACTATGGTGTCAACGTGGAAGACATCGAAGCTGACAAAGTCCATGCTGCTGGCTTGATCATCAAAGATTTACCTTTGGTCGCAAGCAACTTCCGCTCTAGCCAAACCTTGTCGGCCTATTTGGTCGATGCAGGCACGGTCGCGATTGCCAACATCGATACCCGTCAACTCACACGCATTTTGCGCACCAAGGGTGCGCAAAATGGTGCGATTGTGGGTCTGGCCAAAGGCCAAGAAGTCACGCAAAGCTTGATCGATCAAGCCGTGGCTGCGGCAAAAGGCGCGCCCAACATGGCAGGCCTCGATTTGGCGCAAGTCGTGACGGTGGCTCAGTCCTACGAATGGTCGCAAACCGAGTGGATCTTGGGCGAAGGCTACGGCACGTTGACTGCGCCTAAGTTCCATGTGGTGGCGTA
>CANBWY010000106.1 GCA_947373245.1 Comamonadaceae bacterium | reverse complement strand
AATGACTGCAAAAACAAAAACCGTTTTTGCTGCATTGCTGTTGCCAATTGCTTGCTTTGCGCAGGATTGGCGTAATGGTGATGCGCCGTTCAAGCCGTTAGCCAAACATGCAAGCCAAATTGCTGTTAGCTGGGTAATTGCGCCAAGCGTTCAAGCTACGTGTGAAGCTGAGAGCAAGCGGCGTGGGCTAGGCGGCTTTGGCTATGGCGTTGCTGCTTGCAGTTTTTGGACTGCTACAACATGCACTATCGTTACAAGCAAAACGCCAACGCAGCACGAACTTGGGCATGAGCTACGGCATTGCTTTGAACATGGGTTTCACTAGCAAGTTGAGAGATTCCCCCTTTATGTGAAAGCTAGCTTGGCAAGTACAAGTTGCGTATCCACTGCGAAAAATGTGCGTTTTGACTTGCACACTTTCATGAAAGATTTAACCAAAAATCTTCAATAAAAACATAAGGTTACGTGCATCTACAGTTCCACAGAAATTTCCACGGTGCGGCTCAGGCGCTTGCAACCTGCCATGCTTGTTGAGGTCTTAGCGGCTTGGTCTACTCATAATCCTTTGGTCGACAGTTCAAGTCTGTCACGCCCTACCAATGATTGAAAAGCCACTGACTTCGGTCAGTGGCTTTTTTTATTGTGGCTGGGGCGTCGATAATCAAACCGCATGAAATCCTCACCCAAATCGCTGTCTGGACTGATTCCATTCATTCGCCCTTATCGCTGGCAAGTGGCTTGCGCTGGACTTTTCTTGGTACTGGCTGCGGCCACCACTTTGGCGTTTCCTTGGGCTTTGCGCACCTTGATTGACCAAGGCTTGGACACGCATGCGCAGACCGATGTGCTGGCCAGCAAGTTTGTTGAGCTTTTCTTGGTGGCCGCTGCGTTGGCAGTTTTTTCAGCGGCACGTTTTTACACCGTGAGTTGGTTGGGGGAAAAAATCACCAACGATGTGAAAAACAAAGTCTATGCCCATGTGCTGCAACAAAGCCCCACCTTTTTTGAAACCACCCAAGCGGGCGAGGTGTTGTCGCGCCTGACCAGCGACACCACCTTGGTGCAAACCGTGGTGGGGTCGTCCTTGTCGATGGGCCTGCGCAATTTGGTGATGGGCGTGGGCGCGATGGGCATGTTGGTGTGGACCAACCCTTGGTTGATGTTGCAAGTCATTGGCGTGCTGGCGGTGGTGGTGTTTCCCAGTGTGTATTTGGGCCGTCGGGTGCGCCGCTTGTCCCGTGCGAGCCAAGACCGGGTAGCCGATTCAAGCGCCATGGCGGGAGAGGTGCTCAACGCCATTTCGGTGGTGCAGAGTTACACCGCCGAGGGGCGTGAGGCCCAGCGCTTTAGCACCTCCACGGCGCAGGCCTTGGCCACGGCGCTGCGGCGCATACGTGCACGCTCTGTGTTGGTGGGCTTCATCATCATGACCTCGAGTGCGGCCTTGTTGTGGGGCTTGTATTTGGGGACCTTGTCGGTGCGCGCCGGGACGACGACCGCCGGTGAGTTGGGCCAAACCGTGGTGTACGTGATTTTGTTGGCCAGTGCCTTTGCGGTGTTGGGTGAGGTGTACGGCGATGTCTTGCGTGCCGCAGGTGCGACCGAGCGTTTGATGGAGTTGCTGCACACCCGTTCAGATGTGCGCTCACCCGAGCAACCCGTGCACGTGCCGTGGCCTGCGCAAGGCTCCAGCCTCGTGCTACGTGCCGTGAATTTCAATTACCCCTCGCGTCCGCTGCAAATGGCGTTGAACGGTTTGAGTGGCGACGTGCAGCCAGGGCAAACCATCGCCATTGTTGGCCCCAGTGGTGCGGGAAAGACCACTTTGTTTTCTTTGTTGATGCGGTTTTATGCCCCTCAGCAAGGCGAGGTGTTGCTCGACGGCGTGGCCATTGAGCAGATGGACTTGACCGATTTGCGCCAACGCATTGGCGTGGTGCCGCAAGAGCCGGTGGTGTTTTCTGGCACGGTCATGGAAAACATCCGCTACGGCAAACCCGATGCCACGGACGCGCAAGTCCACGCCGCCGCCGAGGCCGCCTTTGCACAAGAATTTATTGCCGAGTTGCCCCAAGGCTTTGACACCTACTTGGGTGACCGAGGTGTGCGTTTGTCGGGTGGACAACGCCAGCGCATTGCCATTGCCCGCGCCATTTTAAAAAACCCGCCTTTGTTGCTGCTCGATGAAGCCACCAGTGCTTTGGACGCCAACAGCGAACGCATGGTGCAAGCTGCCTTAGAAAAAGCCATGCAAGGCCGCACGACCTTGGTGATTGCCCATCGTTTGGCCACGGTGCAACGCGCGGACTGCATTTGGGTGCTTGACCATGGCCGTTTGGTCGAACAAGGCACGCATGCTGAGTTGATTGCCCGTCAAGGCTTGTATGCCAGCTTGGCTGCCTTACAGTTTGCTGCGCCTGCGGACGGATCGCCCCACCAAGCCTGACGCCAGCGCAGTGCCCACCACAATCACGGCGCCACACCCAATCATCCAATGCGTGACGACTTCGTCTAAGAACATCACCCCAAACAGGTTGGCGAACACCGGAATCAAATAAGTCACTGTCATGGCGCGTGCCGGGCCGGTGCGCGTCATCAAGCGGAAATACAGCACATACGCCAACGCCGTACACAGCAAGCCTGCAATGCCCAGTGCAGCCCAAGCCTGCATGGGCGGCTGTGCCTCGGTGGGCCAACTCAGCAACGCAGGCAGGCTCAGACCGAGACTCGCGCCCCACAAGCTACCGGTGGTGGTGACGAGGGAGGGCACCTCTTGCAAGTACCGTTTGGTAAAACTGCCTGCGATGCCATAGCAAAACGTGGCCACCAAGCACGCGACCACGGCCAGTCCAGTTCCTCCAGACTTGAACGACACCCCGCCGGGCACATCGCTGGCGAGCAACACCACGCCAGTGAACCCCAAGCCCAAGCCCAAGGCGCGTGAGGCATTGAGCTTGTCGCCCAGCCAAAACCAAGCAATGAGGGCGCCAAACAAAGGCGTGGTGGCATTCAAGATGGACGACAAACCAGTGCTGATGTGCAGCAACGCATAGGCATAACAGGCAAAGGGAATGCCCGCGTTGAGCAAGCCAGACGTCATCGTCGGGCGCCAATGTTTTTGCAACAAGGGGACTTCACGCCGCCATATCAATACGGGTGTCAGCATGAGTGCAGCGAGGGTGATGCGCACCCACGCTGTGGGGAAAGGTCCAAAGGCGTGCGCCCCCTCACGCATGAATAAAAACGACGATCCCCACAGCAAGGCCAGTAGCAAAAATTCAGGAACCCAGTCGCGCCAAGGCAGATGGGGCTCGTTCATGCGTGCGTGGCCTCATGGGTCAGCAAATATTTTTTGCGGTCCAAGCCCCCCGCAAAACCGGTCAGCGACCCATTGGCCCCCACCACGCGGTGGCAGGGCACGATGATGCTGTGCGGGTTCTGCCCAATCGCGGCACCCACGGCGCGCACGGCTTTGGGCTTGCCGATGGCGCGAGCGATGTCGCCATAGGTGCTGGTCTGGCCATAGGCAATGCCTTGCAGGGCTTGCCACACGGCGCGCTGAAAAGGCGTGCCCCGTGTGGGGTGCAAGGGCAGCGCAAAGGTGTGGCGCTTGCCTTGGAAGTAGTCGGCCAGTTGCTGGGC
>CANBWY010000105.1 GCA_947373245.1 Comamonadaceae bacterium | reverse complement strand
TGCTCGGAAGATTTGGGCGCGTTTTATTTGGACGTGCTCAAAGACCGCCTGTACACCACAGCGCCGAAGTCACTCGCACGCCGCAGCGCACAAACCGCGTTGCACCAAATCACCCACGCTTTTGTGCGTTGGATGGCCCCGTTCCTCAGCTTCACCGCCGAGGAAGCGTGGACGACGTTTGGCAAATCAGAGTCGATCTTCTTGGAAACCTTCACCGACCTCGTCGCTGCCAATGCAGCGTTGATGGACAAGTGGCGCGCCATCCAGCAAGTGCGCGAACTCGCCAACAAAGAAATTGAAAACAAACGCAGCGCAGGTTTGGTGGGCGCATCGCTGCAAGCCGAGTTGGTCATCCACTGCGACGGCGCGGTATATGACGCCATGGCCTCGTTGGGCGAAGACTTGAAGTTTGTGTTCATCACCTCCAAGGTGACTCTCGTCAAGGGCGCAGGCTTGAGCGTCGAGGTCAAAGCCAGCTCAGACACCAAATGCGAGCGCTGTTGGCACTACAGCGACGACGTGGGCCACGATGCAGCGCATCCCACGATCTGCGGACGTTGCAGCAGCAATTTATACGGCGAAGGCGAAGTGCGGCATTTCGCTTAAGTGCGCACGTTTGAGTTATTGCACAAAGGAATTTCATGGCACGGAACACCTTCCACCGTCAAAGCAACAGTCCTTCCTTTTGGCTTTGGCTGAGCCTCGCCGTGGTGGTGGTGCTGGCCGACCAATTCACCAAGCTGCTGATTGTCAGCAGCTACCAGTTAGGCGAAGGTTTTCCCGTCACCTCCTTTTTCAGCATCGTGCGCGTGCACAACCAAGGTGCTGCGTTTTCGTTCCTCGCCTCGGCGGGGGGCTGGCAACGTTGGTTTTTCACGGGCCTCGGGCTCGTGGCGGCGGGCGTGATGGTGTGGATGCTCAAAAAGCACCCAGGCCAAAAACTGTTTGGCTTGGCCATCGCTTGCATCTTGGGTGGGGCCATGGGCAACGTGCTCGATCGCTTGTTGTACGGCTACGTGATCGACTTCCTTGATTTCTATCACGCGGGCATTCACTTCCCTGCGTTCAACGTGGCCGACAGCGGCATCACCTTGGGCGCTGCTTGTTTGATCTTGGATGAGGTCTTGCGCGTACGCCGCGGACACTGAATATGCACACACACGCCCCACACCCCATCGCCACCTCTGAGTTAACACACGCACTCCAGCACAAAGGCTACGGCGTGTTGAGCGCTGCCAGCGTGGCCGAATGGACCCACTGCTCGCTCAGCGAATTGCAAGCCCTGTCGCCCGACTGGGCTGACATGCCGCCCGACAACTACCTCAAAGACGGTGGCCGCTACCGCCGCCGCCGTCACAGCAGCTTTGTGTTTGAGAACAACACATTGACGCAAGTGCCGCACCGCGCACATTGGCAATCACTGGACTACAACGCTTTGCACGGCGGCATGGAGCGTTGGTTTGAACCCATGCACGCAACCACGGTGGCGACCACCGTGTGGGCCCAACTGCTCACCGCATTCGCGCACACCGCATCTCAAGTTCGCGGCACACCCAACACCAAGTGGTGCATCGAAGCCCATCAATTCCGCATTGACACGACCAACGGCATTGGCCGCCCCACACCCGAAGGTGCACACCGCGACGGCGTGGACTTTGTGGCCGTGTTCATGGTGCATCGCGTGGGCATCAAAGGGGGCGAAACCCGCGTGTTTGACGCTAACGGCCCGCAAGGCGAGCGCTTCACGTTGAACGAACCTTGGTCTTTGTTGCTGTTAGACGATTTGCGTGTGATTCACGAAACCACCCCCATTCAGCCTGTGACCGAGGGCGGGTACCGCGACACGCTGGTGCTCACCTGCCGCGCAGACAGGTTTCAGGACGCCGAACCCAGCGCCTGAAACGTCTGCGCTGCCATCACAAGGTGATGATGGTGCAACCCGTGGTTTTGCGGGCTTCCAAGTCACGATGCGCTTGGGCGATGTCGGCCAGCGGGTAAGTTTGGTCGATGTGAATCGTCACCTTGCCGCTGGTCACGGCACCAAACAAATCGTCGGCCATCTCTTGCGTGCTTTCGCGCGTGACGATGTGGCTGAACAGGGTTTGGCGGGTGAGATAAATCGAACCCTTGGCACCCAAGAGGCCAGGCGCCATTGGGGCAGGCGCACCTGAGGCGTTGCCAAAGCTGGCCATCAAACCAAACGGGGCCAGGCAGTCGAGTGACTTGTCCCAGGTGTCTTTACCCACCGAGTCATACACCACTTTCACGCCTTTGCCGCCAGTGATTTCTTTCACACGCACAAGGAAGTCTTCCGTGTTGTAGTTGATCACGTGGGCGGCACCGTTGGCCTTGGCCAATGCGCACTTGGCATCGCTGCCTGCGGTGCCGATGAGCTGATAGCCCAAGGCTTTGGCCCATTGGCAAGCGATCAAGCCCACACCGCCCGCCGCTGCGTGGAACAAGATGAAGTCGCCTGCATGCAAGCCGCCCTGTGGCAGGGTGCGCTTGAGCAGGTACTGCGCGGTCAAACCTTTGAGCATCATGGCTGCGCCCGTTTCAAACGAAATCGCGTCAGGCAATTTACACACGCACATGGCGGGCATCACGCGCTCTTCGCAGTAGCTGCCAGGGGGCTGGCTGGCGTAGGCCGCGCGGTCGCCCACTTTCAAGTGAGTCACACCTTCGCCCACGGCTTCAATGACGCCCGAGGCTTCCATGCCCAAACGCAAAGGCATGGGCAAGGTGTACACGCCACTGCGCTGGTAGACGTCGATGAAGTTCAAGCCAATGGCTTTGTGACGAATGCGAATCTCGCCAGGGCCGGGTTGGCCAACGGTCACGTCAACGATTTTGAGTTCTTCAGGACCGCCGTTTTTTTCGATGATGACTGCTTTGGTCATGGGGTGATGCTCCAGAGGTAAGTAATTTTGAGATGTTGAATCCTGCCATGAAATGCGTGCCATGCGTGTCACCTGGGTTATCTGGCCGCTCGGGTAAAGTCTTGTCCTTATGTCTGTTGTTCCTCATGCTTTGACGCCGCGCAATGCGGCGCTTTTATTGATCCCCCCGCTGCTGTGGGCCGGTAACGCCATCGTGGGACGCATGATTGCGGGGCTGATCCCGCCGCTCACCCTGAACTTCTTTCGCTGGGCCTTGGCTTTTGCACTGTTGCTGCCGCTCGCCCACAGCGTATTGCGCCGCACCAGCCCCTTGTGGGCGCACTGGAAGCGCTATGCCTTGCTGGGCCTGTTGGGCGTGGGTTGCTACAACAGCCTACTCTATCTGGCTTTGCAAACCTCTACGCCCATCAACGTGACGCTGGTGGGCGCCAGCATGCCGGTGTTCATGCTGCTGGTGGGGGCGCTGTTTTTCAACCAGACCGTGCGCAAGCGACAAATGGTAGGCGCGTTGTTGTCCATCATCGGGGTGTTGGTGGTGCTGTGCCGGGGCGACTGGCAGGCCTTGGCCCAGGTGCACTTGGTGCTGGGTGATGTGTTTGTGCTGATCGCCACCGCGTGTTGGTCTTGGTACAGCTGGTTGCTATCGCGCACACAAGAACCCGCTGAGGCACGCAGCAACTGGGCTAACTTTCTGATGGCCCAAATGGTGTTTGGCTTGTTTTGGT
Organism: Comamonadaceae bacterium; assembly: GCA_947373245.1. Taxonomy (GTDB): domain Bacteria; phylum Pseudomonadota; class Gammaproteobacteria; order Burkholderiales; family Burkholderiaceae_C; genus Limnohabitans. Next base: position 19 of record CANBWY010000105.1, on the reverse strand, counting down.
CGGGCGCGTTCAGCGCGGC
>CANBWY010000104.1 GCA_947373245.1 Comamonadaceae bacterium | reverse complement strand
CTCTTGGCTTCGATGATGCGGTTTTCGATCTGGTCGCTCATGCCCAAACCGTGACGGCCACCGATTTCGTTGGCTTTCAAGAACAGCTCAACGGGGTCCGCGTATTCCACGCCGTTCAAGGCGACGGGTTGGCCTTCTTCAAAACGGATGCTGATTTCTTCGGCTTTGACTTCGACTTCGGGTTTCCAAAACGCCACGCCCATGATGGGATTGACGATTTTCATGCCGCTGGCCAAGCTCTCGAGGTCTTTGGCTTCGTGTGTCGCGCCCAGCATGTTGCTGTCGGTGGAGTAGGCCTTTTCGGCGCTCATCTTGTAGCCAAAACCGTTGGCCGTCATGAACGCAGACATTTCAGCGCGGCCACCGAGTTCGTCGATGAACAGCTGGTCCAGCCAAGGCTTGTAGATTTTCAAGCTCGGGTTGGTCAACAAACCGTAGCGGTAGAAGCGTTCGATGTCGTTGCCTTTGAAGGTCGAGCCGTCGCCCCAGATGTTGACGTCGTCTTCCTTCATCGCAGCCACCAGCATGGTGCCTGTGACGGCACGGCCCAAAGGCGTGGTGTTGAAGTAAGTGATGCCACCGGTGCTGATGTGGAACGCACCGCACTGAATGGCGGCAATGCCTTCGTGGGCGAGTTGTTTGCGGCAGTCGATGAGGCGGGCCTTTTCGGCGCCGTATTCCATCGCTTTGCGCGGAATTTCGTTGTAGTCCGACTCATCGGGCTGGCCGAGGTTGGCGGTGTAGGCATAGGGCACAGCGCCCTTTTGCTTCATCCACAGCAAGGCAGCAGACGTGTCGAGGCCGCCTGAGAAGGCAATCCCGACTTTTTGGCCTTTGGGGAGGTGTTGGAGGATGGTGCTCATGGGGTTCCGTTCAGCGGTCGTCTCAACCGAAGTGGCAGATGTAGTGGTAGGGCTCAGTCACGCGGATGTCGAATTTCGAGTTGCCGGGCACGTTGAATTTTTCGCCAGCACTGGACTTGACCCAGTCGTGGCTGCCGTCGAGTTTGTATTCGCAAAAACCAGCCACGCATTCCATCACTTCGGGCGCTGCGGTGTTGAAGGTGAGGGTGGCGGGCAAGATCACGCCCACCGACAGCTTGGTGCCGTGGGTTGTGGTGATGGCGTGGCTAATGCACTTGCCGTCAAAAAACACATTGGCTTGGGTCGTGATGCTGACGCTGTCGATTTTTTCTGTGGTCATGGTGTGCGTATCTGTAGGAATTGCAAAACCACAGATTTTAGGGGACCCAAAACAACAAAAGCCGCTGAGGGCGGCTTTTGCGTGCAATCTACGCCCAAAGTTCTCTGGGCGCATGGGCTGATTTAGTAGCGAGGTGCAGAACCTGCTGGTGGGACACCGTAGCCCGTGTTACCGCCCATAGGGGCCATGGGTGTGATTTGCAAGCGCACGGTTGGGCCAGGGTCTTGTGGCATTTGCACGGTGTATTGCTTGCCAGCGAATTCATACACCACGTTGTAAGCCATGGTGCGGTTCTCGTAGAACATTTGCTGGCTGCAGCTTTGTACGTTGCGCACTTCTGGAGCGCCGCCACCTTCGATTTTGTCGCCCATGATGGCGCCGCCAAACAACCCAGCCATGGTGGCCAAGGCACGACCCGAGCCGTTACCGATTTGGTTGCCGATGGCACCGCCTGCGATCGCGCCCATGGCAGCACCTGCGCCAGACTTTTGGCCTTCAGTCACGACTTGTTGGTTGTTACACACCTGACGAGGCACCGCCACTTGTTGAATGATGGGTGTGCTGGAGATGACGCGGCCCACTTCTTGGGCTTGTACGGAGGCACAGGCCAGCACGGTCATCAAACCGGCGAGCAAGGTGTTTTGAATGGATGTGTTTTTCATGGGAGACCCCTCTATTGACTTGGCAGAAGTGTAGTGCTTGGACGCTGGTGTGTCTGTAAAGCCGCTGTAAAACTAATCATGGTTTAGCTCACAACGCGCGTCCAAGCCTCGGGGTTGACGCCTACGATGACCGTTTGTCCTTGAACCACCACAGGACGCTTGATGACGCTGGTGTGCGCCAGCATCAAGGCGCGGGCCGATGCGTTGTCGACCACGTTGGCCTGTGCGGTTGCGTCTAGCTTGCGCCATGTCGTGCCTTTGCGATTTACCAGCACCTCCCAGCTCACGTGTTTGAGCCACACGTCAACAGCCTCAGGCGGCAGGCCTTGTTTTTTGAAATCATGGAAGGTGTAGTTCACGCCATGGTCGGTCAGCCACACACGGGCTTTTTTGACGCTGTCGCAGTTGGGAATACCGTAAACGGTGATGCTTGCTTTGTTCATAGGGTGAATCATGCCGCAAACCCAGTCGCCCGCAGCGGTGGGCGACAATCGAATGATGAATTCACTCGACAACTGGCTCGCACATTGCGAGCGTTTGCACCCTAAAAACATCGACATGGGCCTAGAGCGCGTGCGCACCGTGGCCGAGCGCATGGGCCTCAAGTTTGATTGCCCCGTCATCACCGTGGCCGGCACCAATGGCAAGGGCTCGACCTGCGCCATGTTGGAGGCGTGCTTGCTAGAGGCGGGTTACCGCCCCGGCGTGTATACCTCGCCGCATTTGGTCCACTTTCAAGAGCGTTGCCGCGTGCATGGCGAAACCGTACAGCCTGATGACTTGCTGCCGCACTTTGAGCGCGTAGAAGCCGCGCGCAAGCCATTCCTTGACGGGGGGGGTGACGGTGAGGTGTCGCTCACTTACTTCGAATTCACGACCTTGGCGATTTTGAGTTTGATGGCCGCGTCACCGATTGATGTGGCCATTCTTGAAGTGGGCTTGGGTGGCCGCTTGGATGCGGTGAATGTGATTGACCCCACGTGCGCGATCATCACCAGCGTGGACTTGGATCACATGGACTTTTTGGGGCATGACCGCGAAACCATTGGCCGCGAGAAGGCGGGCATCATGCGTACGGGCCGTCCTGTGATCGTGAGCGACCCTGTGCCACCGCAAAGCGTGATAGACCATGCCACCGCCATTGGCGCTGATCTGTGGTTGTTTGGCCGTGACTTCAACTTCACGGGCGACAAGTTGCAATGGGGCTGGGCCGGGCGGGGGCGCCGTTACAGTGGTTTGGCTTACCCAGCGCTGCGCGGAGCCAATCAGTTGGTCAACGCCAGCGGCGTGTTGGCAGCGCTCGAAGCCTTGCGTGGCGAAATTCCCGTCACCGCCCAAGCCATTCGCAATGGTTTGGCGTTGGTCGAGTTGCCGGGCCGTTTTCAAATCATTCCTGGTCAACCCGCTTTGGTGTTGGATGTGGCGCACAACACCCATGCCGTGGCCGCGCTGACCGAAAACCTCGATGCCATGGGCTTTTATCCCACCACCCATGTGGTGTTTGGTGCCATGGCGGACAAAGACGTGGCACCGATGCTGGCGCGTGTGAGTCCCTTGGTGGACCGCTGGTACTTTTGTGATTTGCCCACCGAGCGCGCCGCCAAAGCCGCTCAGTTGCAAGAGGTTTGGCGGGCGGGCAATACCCGCAAAGACGTGCAGGCCAGCACCTATGCAGGGCCCCAGGCCGCACTGGACGCGGCAGTGGCTGCGGCAGACCCCGCTGATAGAATTGTGGTTTTCGGATCGTTCTTCACGGTCGGGGGTATTTTGGCGAATGGCATACCCCGTCTAGACGCCCCACATTTGAGCTCCTGAGACCCCATTCACATGGCTTTTTTCAAGTTTCGATT
>CANBWY010000103.1 GCA_947373245.1 Comamonadaceae bacterium | reverse complement strand
CGAGCGGGCCAAACGGGCGCAGCCGAGTTTGCTGTTGCAAAACACAAAGGCTTGCTTCATGCCGTTGGCTTTGATGAGGTGGCGCAAGGCGTTGTACTTGTCGTCCACGCTCACGCTGTAAAACTGCTGCGTGATGGTGGCGGCGGTCTCGTTAGGGCGCGCCACTTCGATGGTGACGGGGTTTTGCAAATAGCTGCCAGCCAAACGCTTGATTTCGGTGGAGAACGTGGCCGAGAACAAGAGCGTGGTGCGCTGTTTGGGCAAGTGGCTGAGGATGCGTTGCAGATCGGGCAAGAAGCCAATGTCCAACATGCGGTCGGCTTCGTCGAGCACCACATATTCCACTTGGTTGAGCACCACGTTCTTGGCTTCGATGTGGTCCAGCAAACGGCCGGGCGTGGCCACCAAGACCTCAACGCCTTTTTTCAGCTCCAGGGTTTGGGGCTTCATGTCCATGCCGCCAAACACCACGGTGCTGCGCAGGTTGGTGTGCACCGCGTACTGTTTGATTTGCTGGGCCACTTGATCGGCCAGCTCGCGAGTGGGCAACAGCACCAGTGCGCGCACGGGGTGGCGTGCTGGCGAGGTGGAGCTGTTTTCGTGTTTGAGCAAACGTTGCAGCAGGGGCAGCGAGAACGCTGCGGTTTTGCCGGTGCCGGTTTGCGCGGCGCCCATCACGTCTTGGCCAGTCAGAACCACGGGAATGGCCTGGGCTTGGATGGGGGTCATGGATTCGTAGCCCATTTCGGCTACGGCACGTGCCAGCGCGGGGGCCAGCTGCAAATTGGAAAAAGAGGTCGTCATGTCTGGGGCATATTGTCGCATTGTGAGCGGCTGGGGCAAAACAAGGGGCTTTGCCCCCTAAAGGGTGGCATTAGGGCCGTGTGTGGCCTTCTTTTTTGAGCTTGGCAGCCAGCTCGCTCAAGGTTTGGTACACCTCGCCCGCAGGGGCGCTCCAGCCCTGCACCACCCGGGCTTGCGCTTGCACCACGGCTGTGTCACCACGTGCGGCCGGACCGGTCAAGGCCTGGGCAGGGCCCATGGCCAACACGTTGTCGACGGTGCTTGTTAGCAGCGCCTCGGTCAGCGGACGTATCAGCTCGGGTGGCACGCCTGCGCTGCGCCATGCGTCTTGCGCGATGCCTTGCAACACCACTGTGAAGTTGCTGCTGAACACCGCAGCGGCGTGGTACAGCGGTTTGTCGGCGCTGGCAATTTCAAAGCAACGCCCGCCCAAGGCGGTCAGTGCGGTGTGCAGCCAGCCCACCGCAAGGGCGTCGCCCTCGAGTCCGCAAGGTGTGCCTGTAAATTGGCGCACGCCAGTGTCGGGACTGGCAAAGTTGAGCACGGGGTGCGCGCTGGCCACATGGCAACCCAAGGTTTGCAAGGGCTGCAACACGGCGGCGCTTAAAAAGCCGCTGTTGTGAAAAACAATCGCACCAGCCAACTTCGCGCCCTGCGCCTCTGCCAAGGCTAGTGCAACTTCGCCCACTTGGGCATCGGGCACGCTGAGCAGCCACACATCGGCGTCGCGCATCTGGGCCAACGCAGCCACGGGCTTACCTGTACCAACAAACAAAGCGGCTTGCTCAGCGCTGCTGAAGCTGCGGGAATACAGGTCTTGCACCTGCGCGTGGGTGTGCAGATGTAACAAAGCCGCGAGGGTTTGACCCACGCGGCCACAGCCGATGACGTTGACTTTGGGGCTGCGCAATTAAGTCTTGGGCAGCGTGACGCCCACTTGGCCTTGGTACTTACCGCCACGGTCTTTGTAGCTGGTTTCGCACACATCGTCTTTGTCGCTCTCGAAGAACAACACTTGGGCGCAGCCCTCGCCTGCATAAATTTTGGCGGGCAGCGGCGTGGTGTTGGAGAACTCCAAGGTCACATAGCCTTCCCACTCGGGCTCGAACGGGGTGACGTTGACGATGATGCCGCAGCGCGCATACGTGCTCTTGCCCAAACACACGGTCAAGACGTTGCGGGGAATGCGGAAGTACTCCATGGTGCGGGCCAGCGCGAAGCTGTTGGGCGGGATGATGCAGACATCGGATTCGATGTCCACAAAGCTTTTGGGATCAAAGTTCTTGGGGTCCACCACCGTGCTGTAGATGTTGGTGAACACCTTGAACTCAGGCGCACAACGGATGTCATAGCCGTAGCTGCTGGTGCCGTAGCTGACGATTTTTTCGCCCGCTGCGTTTTGACGAATTTGGCCTGGCTCGAAGGGTTCGATCATGCCGTGCTCTTGGGCCATACGGCGTATCCATTTGTCGCTCTTGATGCTCATCGTTCAACCTTTGATTAGGGTTTGTATTTTAGACACGCTGTCACCTCGTGGACTATTGGCGACACCAATGCCCCGAACTATCGCATACGATGATTTTTGGAGACAAAACACGATGAAACGCCGCACACTTTTACAAGCCACGCCTTGGCTTTTGGGCTTGCCAACTGCCGTTTTGGCACAAGCACCTTTCCCTAACAAACCCATTCGCTACATTGTTCCTGTTGCCGCAGGTGGTGGGTCTGACATGATTGGGCGTACCTTTTGCGAACGCTTAGGACGCGTGCTGGCACAAACCATCGTGGTGGACAACCAAAGCGGTGGCGGCGGCGTGATTGCCGCGCAGACCACGGCCCGAGCAGCCCCCGACGGTTACACCCTCATGCAAGGCTATGTGGCCACACACGCCACATCGCCAGCCACGCGCAAGTTGTCGTATGACCCCATCAAGGACTTCACACCCATCGGCATGATTGGCAGCACCCCCAATGTGTTGGTGGTCAATGCAGCGCTGCCTGTGACCGATGTGAAATCGTTCATTGAATACACCAAGAAAAACATGGGCAAAGTGGCTTATGGCTCAGCGGGTGCAGGTTCGCTCACGCACTTGACCGCCGAGTTGTTCAAAGCGCAAACAGGCGTGTTCATGGTGCACATTCCCTACCGAGGCATTGCCCCCGCCACCACCGATGTGATTGCAGGGCAGACCCAATGTATGTTTCCGGGCCTCGCCGCAGCCTTGCCACACATTCGCAATGGTCGTTTGCGGGCCCTCGCCGTCACTGGCAGTCAACGCCACCCAGCACTCAAAGATGTGCCCACCATGGAAGAGGCGGGCCTCAAAGGCTTTGATGCCCAGCAGTGGTACGGCGTGGTGGGCCCAGCAGGCATGCCCGCGCCGCTGGTGAAGCAACTCAACGACGCCATGGCCCAAGTGCTGGCCATGCCCGACCTGCGCGAGAAGCTCAGCGCCGAAGCGGTCGAGCTCACCCCCATGACGCCTGCACAATTCGGCGAATACATGAAAAAAGATTTGGCACGCTGGACCAATCTGGCACGCGAACGCAACATCAATTTAGACAACTGATTTTTTAATGTAACCACGGACCTCACATGACAGTCAACACCGCCGTCTCGGCAGACCACCACGCGCCCGCCATCACCGCACAACTCGCACACTTTGTGTCGCAACACCCCACCCAAGGCTGGAGCGATGCGGTGGAGCACGAAGCACACCGCACCTTTTTGAACTGGTTAGGTTGCGCCATTGGCGCGGCCAACCACGAAGCGGTCGACGCTGCATTGGCCGCTGTGCAAATGCTGGCCCCCGCGCCCCAAGCCACACTCGCTGGCCGCAAAGAGCGCGTGGACATGGCCAACGCCGCCCTCATCAACGGCATTTCGTCACACACGTTTGACTACGACGACACCCACCTGAAAACCATCATCCACCCCGCAGGCCCAGTGGCATCTGCGGTGATGGCTTTGGCCGAACAACAAAACTGCTCGGGTCGCCAAGTGATTGACGCCATCGTGTTGGGCATTGACGTGGCTTGCCGCATGGGCAACTTGGTCTACCCCGAACACTACGACCGCGGCTGGCACATCACCGGCTCC
>CANBWY010000102.1 GCA_947373245.1 Comamonadaceae bacterium | reverse complement strand
GTATCAAAGCTCAAACGGGCATCCACTTCGGTGGACACGCGGCCAGGGATGGTGGCCAAAATCTCGCAGCCAAAGCGCACCAACAAGCGGTCAATCTGCGCGTCCATGGGCTCGTTGCCGTGGGCGGTCACGGTGTCTTTGAGCAGGGGCAGGTATTCGGGCTTTTGCACCGCTTTCAAAATCAGCGAGGGGTTGGTGGTGGCGTCTTGTGGCTGAAATTGGGCGAGTTGCTTGAAGTCGCCCGTATCGGCCACAACGGTGGTGAATTGCTTGAGTGCGTCGAGTTGGTTCATAAGCCGAATTATCAGGCGTATCAAACGTACAAAAACGTACGAGGGCCGCCCCCTAGGGGGATGGGATAATTTCAGCACTATGAAAATCTCGACACAACGCGCAATCGATCGCTGGGTAGGCCAAGCGTTGTGCGCCCTGCTTTCAGGATGGTCCAAACTCTTGGCTTTGCGCCCCCCCCATGGGCACCAACACCGCCATACCAAACCGCGCATTTTGGTAATTCTGCTGTCCGAAATGGGCTCGGTCGTATTGGCCAAAGCCATGTTTGACGCCCTCAAGGCCAAGCACCCCGGCGCTGACTTGCATGTGTTGCAACTCAAGAAAAATCAAGGTGTAATGCGTTTGTTAGGCTTTGTGCCAGAAGCCAATTTGCACTCCCTGGACGATTCATCGCTGGGTTCTTTGCTGCACGACTTGTGGCACACCACACGACAGTTGCGTGCTTTGCAACTCGATGGCGTGATCGACTGTGAACTGTTCTCTCGCATCAGCGCCTTGCTGAGCTACGCCTGCGGCGCCCGCGTGCGCGTGGGGTTTACTGCACACACGCAAGAAGGTTTGTACCGCGGCAGCTTCATCAATGCGCCTGTGCCCTACAACACCTACCAACACATCAGCCTGCAATTTGTGGGCTTGGCCAAGGTGATGGAAGACGCGCTCGCATGGACCTCCGCCCAGCTGAACGACACCACACATCGCCCGCTCACCCGTTTTTTGCTGCCCGCCATCCAGCGCAGCTTGCCGCAGTTGCCTGTGGACGCCGCTGAGTTGCAAGCCTTCCAAGCGCGTTTACAAGCAGACTTTGCCAGCTTCATGGGCAACCCCAAACGTGTGCTGCTGTATGTGAGCGGCGGCGCTTTGCCCATTCGCGCGTGGCCTGAGGACAGCTACATCGCACTGGCCAAAACCCTGATGGCCAACGGCTGTGCGGTGGGTGTGATTGGCCTGCCCGAAGACACGCCCCAAGCCCTGCGCGTGTTGCACGCAGTCAACCACCCACTGTGCATTGGCCTGACGGGCTACACGCGCAACCTGCGCGAACTGCTCATGTTGTTTCACAACGCCGAACTGCTGGTGACCAACGACGGTGGCCCCGGCCACTTTGCCAGCCTCACCCCGATTGACGTGATTGCCTTTTTCGGCCCCGAAACAGGTCGCTTGTACGGTCCGATCAGTGAACGCGCCACCGTGCTGGAATCGGGTATGGCCTGCTCGCCTTGCTTGACGGCCTACAACCACCGCGACAGTTTTTGCGATGGCGACAACCAGTGCCTCAAAGTCATCACTGTCGATGCAGTTGAAAAACTGGTGCTGCACAAGTTGCAGCTCATCTAAACACACAAACTCGCCTTCTCAGCCTCATGACCACACACACACCGGCTGATCGCAGCCCCGCCTTCGTTCAAGCTCTGTTGGCGCGCTGGCGTTACATCAAGTTTGGCTTGGTCGGCGCCAGCGGCACCGTGGTGAACTTGGCCGTGCTGTATGTGTGCCAAGAGTTTGTGTTGGCGGCCATCGCCTCGGACGAGCAGCGCTTGTATGCGTCGTTGGCAATTGCCATTTTCTTGGCCACAGTCAACAACTTTGTGTGGAACCGCCTCTGGACATGGCGTGATCGCCAAGCCGAGTTTCATGGCGGCATGGCCTCACAGTTTGTGCGCTACGGCTTGGCCTCTTGGCTGGGCACCAGCGTGCAATACATCATGACGTTGTGGCTGGCGCAGCATGTGCACTACCTGCTGGGCAACGTGCTGGCCATCGTGGTGGCCAGCGTCATCAACTACTTTGCCAACGACTGGTGGACCTTCAAAGGCAACCCGCGCGCGGTGTCGGACGACGAGCGCACACAGCGCTACCAAAGCGTCACGTTGGGTTTGTTGCTGTTGGCCGTGTTGGTCTACCTGTTTGACCTCGGCGGCGAGAACATCCCGCGCAATGGCGATGAGTTGGTTTACACCCACATCGCGTTCAAGACCTGGCTGCAAGCGCAAAGCACCGGCGCGTGGTTGCCCTTGGCATCTGACCTTGACCACATGCGCAACACCAAACCCCCGCTGCTGTTTTGGCAAGCCATGGTGGTGCCGTGGCTGGGCCTAGAGTGGAAACTGCTGTGGTTGCGCGTGCCGAGTTTGCTCTACACCTTGGCCAACACCGCCTTGGTCGTGTGGGCCGCTCGCGCCTTAGCCACCGACTGGCTGCGCCACAAAACCGAGCCCACGCCGTTCCCCAAAGTGCTCAACGCCAACACGCTGGGCTTGGTGGCCGGTTTGATTTTCTTGGGTTGCTTCAGCACCTACCGCTATGGCCGCCCCTACCTGACCAGCGCCATTGAAACCTTCTGGATGAACCTGCCGTTTTGGTGGCTGCTGTGCCAAGTGCTGCGTGCACGCAGCCAAGGCTTGCGAGGTGACAGCTTCAAACCAAGCCACAGTTTGTTTGTCGTCGCCGGCATCAGCTGGGGCATGGTGGCTTTGTACAAATCGTTTGTGCTGATAGCCCCCCTGGCCGCCACGCTGTTCATCAGCCTGTGTTGGCTCAACCACACCGCTTGGCGCGCTTGGATGTTGCGCGTGGGCTTGAGCGCTGCTTTTGCATTGGGCGTGTTCGCCCTGTGGTTTGTGGTTGACCCCGACCCCATGGGCGTGTGGCGCGAGTTTGTGGTGGGCGAGAACTGGGGCAAGGTGAGTGCCGGAGGCCCCAGCTATTTGCACGCCGCATTTGTAGGCGGGTTCAGTATTTGGGTGCAGGCCTTGGGGCTGTTGCAAAACGGCGCCATGCTCGGGCCGCTCATCTTTGGCGTGGCCATTTGGGGTTTGTGCCAAATGCCCCCCGCTTGGCGTGCGCGCCTGCGTGGCGTGGTGCAACCACAAGCCGTGCTGTGGATTTATGTGTTGCTGCTCAGCCTGTTCTTCATGGTGCCCAGCCAACGCTCGGCACGCTACCTGATTCCCCTGATGCCCGTGATGAGCGTGTTGTGCGCCCTCTGGCTGTGGCGCTTGCCGCAGTGGGCGCAGCGCACGGCGATGGGTTTGGGCACGCTGTTCAGTTTCTTGGGTTTGGGCTTCTTAGGCTTGTTTTTGTGGGCCGGTTGGCGCATTGACCTCTACCCACTGTGGGGCCGCCTCGGACTGCTGTTGATTTTGGCTTTGCAAGTGCTGGCTTTGCTGCGTTTGTTTGGCACGCTGTTCTCACGTGCAGGCACGCACACCTGGCAAGCCAGCTGGATTTGGTTGTTTGGCTTGGTGCTCAGTCTGTTTGCGTGGTTTGGCATGCTCAGCGCGCCGCTGCACACCGCCGCCAACACCTACGCACCGCATGTGGTGGCGCAGGTACAAGGCGCCAAGTTGGCCACGCCTAGCAACTTCAATGGTGACTTTGAGCGCTGGCGCTTTCTGATACCCGGGGTGGGTGACATCACGCCGTACATGGACGATGCGCCCAACGCAGACGCCGACATCGCGCAGCGCCTGAAAACCTTTGACGCCGTGGTGGTGCACCGCTATTGGAACGAAGCCGCACCCGATTGCGAAAAGGCCAACTGTCAAATCTTGGCGCAACGCATCGGCTTGCGTGGTCGCCATCCAGCAGGCGAGATCAACCTCAAAAGCCTGCAAACACCTGAGCG
>CANBWY010000101.1 GCA_947373245.1 Comamonadaceae bacterium | reverse complement strand
GACACCCACCTCAAAACCATCATTCACCCCGCAGGCCCTGTGGCGTCTGCCGTGATGGCCTTGGCCGAACACCAAAACAGCTCGGGCCGCCAAGTGATTGACGCCATCGTGTTGGGCATTGACGTGGCTTGCCGCATGGGCAACTTGGTGTACCCCGAGCACTACGACCGTGGCTGGCACATCACCGGCTCCACCGGCACGCTGGGTGCAGCAGCAGCCTGCGCACGTTTGCTGGGTTTGAACGAACAACAAACCACCATGGCCTTGGGCATTGCCGCCTCGCAGCCGATCGGCTTGCGTGAACAGTTTGGCACCATGACCAAACCCTTCCACCCCGGTGCCGCAGCACGTGCCGGCATGATGGCTGCGCTGATGGCGCAGCATGGCTTTACCTCTAGCGCACGCTCACTCGAAGCACCGCGTGGGTGGGCCCAAGTGGTGTCGACCAAGTACGACTGGCGCGAAGCGCAAGACGAATTGGGCCAACGCTTTGAGATCAGCTTCAACGCCTACAAACCGTTTGCCTGCGGCATCGTGATTCACCCCAGCATCGACGCCTGCGCCCAATTGCGCGCGCAAGGTGTGAAGCCCGAAGACGTGACCCGCATTGATTTGCGCGTGCACCCCTTGGTGCTCGAACTAACCGGCAAGAAGACACCGCAAGACGGCTTACAAGGCAAGTTCAGCGTGTACCACGGCTGTGCAGTGGGCTTGATCTTTGGCCGCGCGGGTGAAGAGGAGTTTTCTGACCACATCGTGCGCCGCGACGACGTGGTAGCCCTGCGCGACAAAGTGAACGCTGTGGTGGACGCATCGGTGCGCGAAGAAAGCGTGTACGTGACCGCTCACCTCAAAGACGGCCGCAGCGTGGACGTGCATGTGGAGCACGCCATTGGTTCACTGCAACGCCCTATGACCGACGCCATGTTGGAAACCAAGTTCCACGATTTGGCTGATCCCATCTTGGGCGCAGAGCGCAGCAACCACATCCTCAAAGCCTGCTGGAACTTGAGCAAGGCGCCTAACTTGCAAGACTTACTCGCGTTGCTCAAGCCTTAAACAAGGCGGGTATCAATCCTGATCTGCAAACTTTTGAAAAGTTTGCTTGAGCGCATGCAGCCATTGGTTCTTTTGAACCTCTGGCACAAAGCTCGCCTCAAAGCTGTTGCTGGCCAGCACATAGGCTTGCTGGGCCGTCAGGCCGGTGGCCGCAAAGGTTTGCAAGAAGTTGTCGTTCAGGTAGCCGCCGAAGTAGGCGGGGTCGTCTGAATTGAGGGTCACGCACAGGCCCGCATCTAACAGCTGGCCGATGTTGTGGTCTTTCAAATCGGGGAACACGCAGAGCTTTTGGTTAGACAACGGGCACACGGTGAGTGGCGTGCGGTCTTTGGCCAAACGCGCCATCAGCGTAGCGTCGTGCACGGCTTGCACGCCGTGGTCGATGCGCTCGACATGCAACACGTCCAAGGCGCTCCACATATAAGCAGGCGGGCCTTCTTCGCCCGCGTGCGCCACCAAGTGCAGCCCATGCGCGTGCGCCAAGGCAAACACTTTTTGAAACTTTTCAGGCGGGTGGCCCACTTCGCTGGAGTCCAAGCCCACACCGATGAACTTGGTCTTAAAGGGCAGCGCTTCGTTGAAGGTCTGCAACGCGGCCTCTTCGCTCAAGTGGCGCAAGAAGCACAAGATGAGCTGCGCGCTCACGCCCAATGTGGCTTGCGCATCCACGCACGCGCGGTGCAAACCGTTGATGACGGTGGCCATCGGCACGCCACGCTCGGTGTGAGTTTGCGGGTCAAAGAAGATTTCCGCATGCACCACATGGTCAGCTGCAGCGCGCTGCAAGTAGGCCCACGCCATGTCGTAAAAATCTTGCTCATGCAGCAGCACGCTCGCACCCGCGTAGTAAATGTCGAGGAAGCTTTGCAGGTTGGTGAAGGCATAGGCCGCACGCAAGGCCTCCACATTGGCATAAGGCAACGTCACGCCATTGCGCTGGGCCAACGCAAAGATGAGCTCAGGCTCTAACGAACCTTCGATGTGGATGTGCAACTCCGCCTTGGGCATCTCGCGCAAAAGCTGGGGCAACAGGTGTGGGGCAACTGAGTGAACTTGGTACATGACAGGTCTCCTTACAAGACTTCATGCTACCCAACAAAATCCGGTTTTCAATGCGCCGAACGAATCAAGTTGCGTACCACCGGATAAATTTGCGCATCCCAGCGCTTGCCATTGAACACCCCGTAGTGGCCCACACCCGATTGCAGATGGTGCGTCTTGCGGTACGCGGGCAACATGTTGCACAAGTCTTGTGCCGCCAAGGTTTGCCCCATGCCGCAAATGTCATCGCGCTCGCCTTCGACGGTGAGCAAAAAGGTTTTGCGAATGGCTTGCATGTTCAACGGGTTGCCACGGTAGGTCATCGTGCCGTTGGGCAGCGCGTGGTCTTGAAACACTTGCTTGACCGTTTCTAAGTAAAAGGGCCCCGACAAATCCATGATCGCGAAGTACTCTTGGTAGAAGTCACGAATCACATCGGCTTTTTCGTCTTCGCCATTCACGCGGTGTTCATAGAGTGATTTGAAAGACTGACGGTGGCGGTCAATGTTCATATTCAAAAAGGCCATCAGCTGCATGAAGCCCGGATACACACGGCGGCCCACGCCCTTGAAATGCATGGGCACCATGCCAATCAAATTCGACTCGAACCACGAAATAGGCTTGCTCATGGCCAACTCGTTCACCCCGGTGGGGTTGACACGCGTGTCGATGGGGCCCGCCATCAAGGTCAACGAAGCAGGTTGGCAATCGCTGCGCGCCTCAGCCAACACAGCGGTGGCAGCCAAACACGCCACGGTAGGCTGGCACACGCCCATCAAATGCGAATTGGGGCCGAGGTGCTGCATGAACCAAATGATGTGCTCGATGTATTCATCCAAACCAAACTCACCCTCGCTCATCGGAATGTCGCGAATGTTGCGCCAGTCGGTGATGTACACCTCGTGGTCTTGCACCAAGGTCTGGACGGTGCCGCGCAGCAAGGTCGCAAAGTGGCCCGACATCGGCGCCACCAACAAGAGCTTGGGCAAGTCTTTCGCATCTTCGCGGCAAAAGCGCACGAGGTCACAAAACGGGGTACGGTAATCCGTCGTTTCGATCACCGGCACGCGTTTGCCTTGTGAATTCAGCACAGCCCCAATGTTGAAAGAAGGACGGGTATGGGTAAAGCCCAGCAGCGCCACTTGTTCGTAATAGGCGGCCATGCGCTGCAAAGGCGTGATGCGTTTGCCATCAAACCAGTTCAAACTGATCTCGCGGGCATGCTCCGCAAATTTGCGAATCGGGTCAGAAACATCTGCCACCACTTGGTAGTTGCGATAAATCATCGTGTCGTCTCCACGCCTTTCAGCGTTGTCTTGGTGAAATGAGAAGTGCAAGACGCGTGCCACGGCATGGCATATCTTTTGCAATGTGAGGAGTACCTCACACACATGCACGCAAAGGCAACCATGGCCCAAACCACGCTCACACTCAGCAGCAAGAACTACTCATCTTGGTCACTGCGAGGCTGGCTGATGGTCAAGCTCGCAGGCCTGCCCTTCTCTGAAGTGCCCGTGGCCACAGACAATGTGGACGCACGTGCAGAGCTGCTACTGCTGTCGCCCTCCATCCTCGTGCCTTGCCTCAGCCATGACGGTGCCAAGGTCTGGGACACGCTGGCGATTGGCGAGTACCTCAACGAAATTGCACCAAAAGCAAACCTGCTGCCCACCAACGCGGTGCACCGTGCACATTGCCGATCCATTTGCGGCGAGATGCATTCGGGCTTTTCAGCCCTGCGCGCCTCGCTGCCCATGAACATCAAAGCCAAATTCAGCAAATTCAAAGTCTGGTCCAAAGCACAGCTCGACATTGACCGCGTGCTGTTCATCTGGCGCGATTGCCTCACCACCTACAAAGGCCCCTATTTATTTGGCAAAAAACCCACCCTGGCCGACTGCATGTTTGCGCCAGTGGTGACACGCTTCATCACCTACGGCATTGCGCTCGACCCCGTGTGCGAGGCCTACTGCCAAACAATTTTGTCGATGCCCGAGATGAAGGAGTGGATGGCAGCCGCAACTGCAGAGCCTGATGACATTGAAGAACTTGAAGTGGAGTTTTAACCATG
>CANBWY010000100.1 GCA_947373245.1 Comamonadaceae bacterium | reverse complement strand
CACCGCTTGCCCGAGCACAAACCCCGCTACCTAATGGGCGTGGGCACGCCCGAAGACTTGGTGCAAGGCGTGGCAGATGGCGTGGACATGTTTGACTGCGTCATGCCGACGCGCAATGCGCGCAACGGCACGCTGTTCACCCGTTTCGGCGATTTGAAAATCCGCAACGCCCGCCACAAGGCTGACCACGGCCCCCTCGACAGCACGTGCAACTGCTACACCTGCGCGGGTCACACGCGCCCCGACGGCAGCACCAGCGGCGGGTTTAGCCGTGCGTACCTGCACCACCTGGACCGTTGTGGCGAAATGCTGGGCCCCATGCTGACCACCGTGCACAACCTGCACTACTACTTGAACCTCATGCGCGAAGTGCGCGAGGCTTTGGATGCGGGCCAGTTTGGCGCGTTCCGTGTCAAGTTCAAAGAAGACCGCGCGCGCGGGGTTTAAGCGCCCAACGTGTGGAAAACCACATAGCCCAAGCGGCGGTGTAGGTGTAAATTCAAAGAACCTACATCTACACTCCAGCCATGTCTACACCACACACCAAAAAACCTATTTACAAATCGCTCTACGCCCAAGTGCTGTTCGCCGTGGTCGTGGGGGTTTTGCTCGGCAATTTCTACCCACAAGTCGGCGTCGACATGAAGCCACTGGGCGATGGGTTTATCAAGCTCATCAAGATGATCATCGCGCCCATCATCTTCTGCACCGTGGTGATTGGCATCGCTGGCATGGAAGACATGAAGAAGGTCGGCAAGACCGGTGGCTTGGCGCTGCTGTACTTTGAAGTGGTCAGCACCTTGGCGCTGATCGTGGGCTTGATCATCGTCAACTTCATTCAACCCGGCGTCGGCATGAATGTGGACGCAGCCACGATCGACACCAAGAGCATTGCGGCCTACACCGCCCCCGGCAAGATGCAGGGCACTGTGGACTTCTTGATGAACATCATTCCCACCTCCGTGGTGGATGCGTTTGCCAAAGGCGAAATCTTGCAAGTGCTGCTGTTCTCCGTGCTGTTTGGTTTTGCGCTGCACAAGTTTGGTGGACGCGGTACCGTGGTGTTTGACTTGATTGAAAAGTTGTCACACGTGCTGTTTGACATCGTGGGCCTCATCATGAAAGTGGCGCCCATAGGTGCGTTTGGCGCGATGGCGTTCACGATTGGTAAATACGGCGTGGCTTCGCTGTTCTCGCTCGGTAAATTGATGGGCACGTTCTACTTGACCTGCTTCATCTTTGTGTTTGTTGTGCTCGGCATCATCAGCAAGTTGCACGGCTTTAGCATTTGGAAGTTCGTCAAGTACATCAAAGAAGAACTGCTCATCGTGTTGGGCACCTCGTCTTCTGAATCTGTCTTGCCTCGCATGATGGAAAAAATGGAAAACCTCGGCGTGCGTAAGTCTGTGGTGGGCTTGGTCATTCCAACGGGCTATTCGTTCAACTTAGACGGCACCTCCATCTACTTGACCATGGCGGCCATGTTCATCGCGCAAGCCACCGACACGCCCATGAGCCTGGCGCAACAGCTCACGCTGCTTGCCGTGTTGCTGTTGACCTCCAAAGGCGCAGCTGGCATTACCGGCAGCGGCTTCATTGTGTTGGCGGCCACTTTGTCAGCCGTGGGCGGCGTGCCCGTGGCAGGTTTGGCGCTGATCTTGGGCATTGACCGCTTCATGTCAGAAGCACGGGCCTTGACCAACTTGGTGGGCAACGGTGTGGCGACTTTGGTGGTGGCCAAATGGACGGGCGACCTGGACATGCAACGCTTGCAGGATGGCTTGAACAATGCCACACCCGAAGAGACAGGCTCACCCGAAGTCATCCTCGATCAAAAAGAAGCCCACATGGCGGCGTCAGCCAAGCATTAAACACCTTACCGAGGCTTAGATCTTTCAAGCCTCGGTGGTGAACACCGTCAACACGCCGGTGTAGCCGTGCAGTGCTTGGTGGGCAATTTCGCCACCGGCAAAAAACCCCACCAACGGCACATCGCCCAAAGCGCGGCGCACGATGTGCATCTCGGCGCTCGGGCCGCCAAAGTGCGGGCCGCCACGGCCCGCGCAGCTCACATAAATGGCACCAGCCATCCGCCTCGCTGGATGTGGGTGAATGGATGTCTCGGCGTTGAGCGCGCCAGCCAACTCAGCCGTCATTTCTTCGGGCTCTAAAGCTTCACGAACTTCGGCGCAGATGCGCGTCAAATCGGCACGCGCTGCGGCTGCATTGCGCTGGCAAAACGTGAGGTGCATGCCTACCTCAACAGGCTGCGCAATCGCCACCGCTTCACGCGCGGGGTCAATGCCAATGATGTGGCGCACCATCACCGCATCGTCGAACTCGCCCGTGCGTTTGACAGCCGGGTCGTGTTCATAGGCCAAGCCCACCAAGGTGGCGCGCACTTGGGCAATGGCGGGTTGCGCATCGGCGATGTTGATGTGCAAGTCACGCTGCAACACATCAAGGGCAGGCTCGTCGTCCAAACGCAAGACCAAATGCTTGTCTGCGCCGGTGATGGTGTGCACTTTGGCCACGGGTCGGCAGCCTTGTGTGACACGCGAGACCATGGCCACGTTGGCATCAAACGCCACACCACTCAAGCCACCATAGAACACCCCGCTGGCTTTGCCCTGTCCTGCGATGTTGCCATCGCCCTTGAGAGCGAACTGCACCACCTCGGCACGGCTCGCGGACAAACCACCAAACACATAGCCACTGGCGGTGCGTTGGGCCAACTCAGCAATCAGCTCGGGCACATCGGGGGTTTGGGCATCGGCGTGCAACAGCGCGGTGTGCGGTACGAATTTGCTGCCCGTCGTGCCCGCTTGGGCCAAAGGGGCCACGCCGCTGAACACGCGGTAGTGCTCGGGCGCGATGTCACACAGCATGACGCTCAGCGCGGGCTCGTCAAAGTACTCCACGTTGTTGGCCGCAATACCTACGCCCACCGTGCCCGCCCAGTCGGTGACTTCGGGCAACTCGGCACTGAGAAATGCCAAGATTTCTTGCGCGTGTGCCGCGTAGTGGTCGGTGATGTAGAGCAGCCCCAAGTGCGGTGCGCTCGCGTACTCGGGCAAAGCCATGTGGGCGCGCAGCTGCGCCAGCACCAAGCCTGCGGCCATCTCCCATTGCGGATGGGTGGCGTGGCCGTAGGGAAAGAGTTTCATGGCTTGGGTTTGGCGGCGGTTTTTCGCGCGGCTGCTTTGCGTGCCGTTGGTTTAGTTGCCGCCGTTTTACGGGCTGATGTTTTGCGTGCCGTGGTTTTTTTTGCCGCCGCCTTGGGCGCCGCTTTTTGGGCCTCAGGCTTGGTCTTGCCTGCTGCGGCGTGTGCGTTGGCACGATGCGCCATGTCATTCATGGCATGTGTGGCGATGTGCTGAAACTGATCTGTCAAAGCACCCCACCATTGCGCAGGGTCCACACCCGAGGCTGCGGGTTTGACTTCTGGCTCTGGCTCGACCGTCTCCGTTTCGACGACTTCCGGCTCGACCGGTGCGGCTTTTGTAAATGCATATGCAGAAGCGGCTTGGGCCGCGTCTTGCGTCTTGGCCTTGAGCGACTCGGCCAAGTCGTTGAAGCTCATATTCATGCCCTTCAAGGTTTGCAGTGTCATGCGCTGCACTTCCAGCGCTTGCACGGTGGCCCCCACGGCCTTGCTGTTTTGCTCGAGCCAGAATTGCACGGTCTTGAGTTCTTGAATGCGTTTTTCCAACTCTTCCGGGTCCAGCGTAGGTGCAACCCAACCCGGCGCAGCACTTTGCGTCGAGGCCCCGGCACCGGGGGTGAGATTTTTTAGAAAATCAAAGCCCGGGACGAACTTGGTGAAATCAAAACCGGCGGCGTTGCTCATGTCTGTCTCCTGTGTAGATATCTCGCATTAAACCAAACCCCAGCCCACAGCGGGCTGACAAGCTCAGTGGTCGTGCTCACTGTGGTTGTGCGTGCTGTGATCGTGGCTGGGCATGACTGGCGGCTGCGTGCCCACCAACAACTTCAATTCCACATTGAACTTCATGCCTTTAGCGTCTTGCAGCATGAGTGTCAGCGGCAAGGTGGTGTCTTTGGCCAAGGGGGTCTTCAAGTCCATCAACATCACGTGGTAGCCACCCGGTTTGAGCGTCACCGCTTTGCCTGCGGGCAGATCAAGGCCGTTGGGCAACGCGGCCATGCGCATCACGTCTTTGTCCATCTTCATTTCATGAATCTCAGCCACCCCCGCCACAGAGCTACTCACCCCCACCAACTTGGTGTTTTCTTTGGCCGTGATCGTCATGAAGGCGCCACTGGCCTTTTGGCCTTGCACAGTGGGGCGTGCCCATGCGTCGGTGACGGTCACGTTTTGGGCGAACGCGCTGAC
>CANBWY010000099.1 GCA_947373245.1 Comamonadaceae bacterium | reverse complement strand
AAAAACTGGATCGGCGGCAACTGCACCGTGAGCTTGATGCTCATGGGCTTGGGCGGTTTGTTCCAACACAACCTGGTCGAGTGGGTCAGCGCCATGACGTACCAAGCGGCTTCAGGCGCGGGTGCACAAAACATGCGCGAGTTGCTGAGCCAAATGGGTGCTTTGCACGATGCCGTCAAAGACGACTTGGCCAACCCATCTTCTGCCATTTTGGACATCGACCGCAAAGTGGCAGCCACCATGCGCAGCGCCGCGTTCCCCACCAAAAACTTCCGCAACACCGCTTTGGCTGGCAGCTTGATCCCTTGGATCGACGTGCCTGTCGAACACGGCCAAAGCAAGGAAGAGTGGAAGGGCGGCGCCGAGTGCAACAAGATCTTGGGCAACCCAGCCTTCCGCACTGCGGGCTCGATCCCAATCGACGGTTTGTGCGTGCGCATTGGCGCCATGCGCTGCCACTCACAAGGCTTGACCATCAAGCTGAAAAAAGATGTGCCGATGGACGAGATCGAAAGCATCTTGGCCCAAGCCAACGACTGGGTCAAAGTGGTGCCCAACGTGCGCGAAATCAGCGAACGTGACCTGACCCCCGCTGCTGTGACTGGCACATTGACCGTGCCCGTGGGCCGCCTGCACAAAATGGCCATGGGCAACGACTACTTGGGCGCGTTCACTGTGGGTGACCAGCTTTTGTGGGGCGCGGCCGAACCATTGCGACGCATGTTGCGCATCCTGCTCGAAGCCTAAAACCAAGTAATATCTCACGCTATGAAAAAAGCCCACCGCGCCACGTCTCATGTGTTCCAGCGATCTGCGTTGTGGGCTGCCCTGTGTCTGTCGATGCTCGGCAACGCGCAGGCCCTGACACTGAGTCGCCCTGTCGTGCAAAGCAAGCAGGGCGAAACTTTGCGCGCAGAAATCGACATCAGCGACATCTCTGCGGCTGAGCAAGTCGATTTTCAAGCCAGCTTTGCCAGCCCAGATATTTACAAAGCCGCCAAAATTGAGCTGCCCGCCAACAATGGCGCGCCTGTGGACATCCAAATCCAAGTGATGCACCGTGACAACGGAAGGCCTTACCTCAAAGTCAGTAGCAAACAAGCCATCACCAGCAACGCCATCGACTTGTGGATTGATTTGCGCTGGGCCAATGGTCGCTTATTGCGTAACCTCAGCCTGTCGATTGACGACAACAATGCGCCAGCAAAAGCAGCCAATGCCCCCGCTTTCATAGACAGCAACCCGGCTGTCGAATCGACGCAACGCATCAGCGTCAAACGTGGAGACACGGCCAGCAACTTAGCGGCCAGCAAAACGCCCGAAGGCGTGTCGCTGGAGCAGATGTTGATCGCCTTGTTGCGTCACAACCCCGATGCGTTCGTCGAATCCAACATCAACCGCTTGAAAGAAGGCGCCTTGCTGACCTTGCCGACAGAGCAAGAAGCCAAGGCCGTGTCGCGCGATGACGCGCATCGTCAAATTCAAGTTCAAACCAAAGACTTTGAAGCCTACCGTGCCGAACTGGCCGCACGCGCGCCCGGTGGCGCCGCGCCCAAAGCCGCGCGTGACAGCGCAGGCAAGCTCGAAGCCACGGTTCAAAACAACAACGCCAAGTCCAACAAAGACAAGTTGACCTTGGCCAAGCCCGGCAGCAAGGATGCCGCGGCCGACAAAATCGCGCAACAACGTGAAGCCCAAGACGTGGCCGCCCGTGCTGCCGAGATGAGCCGCAACATGGCCGAGTTGGGCAAAATCGCTGCAGCGACTGCGACCGTCACAGGCACCACGGAGCCGGCCTCAGGCATGTTGACGGCAGACATGCCTGCCAGTGCCGCATCTGGCAATGGTGCGTGGCTTCAAGACCTGCGCGAACACAGCCTGACACCCGTGGGTGCTGGCAGCTTGATTGCTTTGTTGGTTGGTGTGGGTTTATGGCGTCGCCGCACGTTGAAAAATGCCGAAGAAGGCATCCAAGGTTTGCCCCCGCTGGACGTGAAGTTCAATTTGGACTTGCCTGAGCTCGATAGCAAAGACCCTGTTGCCCACGAAGACGATGCGCGTATCGCCGCGCACACCGACAGCGCCAAACCCGCAGTGCGCCCAACCTTAGAGATGCCCAATGTTTCTTTGGACCTGGACGACGACGTCGACAGCCCTTACCAAATCCGCATCGACTTGGCCGATGAGCTGTGGAACTTAGGCCAGCTGCACACCAGCCGCGCCTTGATGGAAGAAGTGGCCAACGAAGCCACGGGCGCTGAAAAAGAAAAAGCCCTCAAGTGGCTGGCTGAACGAGGCTAAGCCCTATGCGCATCGCCATGGGCTTGAGCTACAACGGCCAAGCCTACGAAGGCTGGCAAAGCCAAGCCTCGGGCAAAACGGTGCAGGACAAGCTTGAAAAAGCACTGGCCAAGTTCACCCAAACCTCCATCTCTACTTTGTGTGCAGGCCGCACCGATTCAGGTGTGCATGGCCTCATGCAAGTCGTTCACTTTGACACCGAGCTAGAGCGCACGCCGCAATCTTGGCTGCGCGGCACCAACCGCTATTTGCCGCTCGACGTTGCCGTGCAATGGGCGCGCGTTGTGCCGCGCGAATTTCACTGCCGCAGCAGCGCCATTGCGCGCCGCTATGCCTATGTGCTGCTCGAATCAGCCGTGCGCCCCAGCGTTGAGGCGGGCCGCGTGGGCTGGGTGTATCGCCCGCTCAACCTAGAAGCCATGCAACAAGCCGCGCAGTATGTGATGGGCGAACACGACTTCACCTCGTTTCGCGCCTCTAGCTGCCAAGCGCTCACGCCTGTCAAAAACATGACCCGCATCGACATCACCCGCAAAAGCACCAACCCCGGCTCAGCCGTGTGGCGCTTTGAGTTTGAAGCCAGCGCGTTTTTGCACCACATGATTCGCAACCTGATGGGCTGCTTTGTGAAGATTGGCACCGGCGACAAGCCCCCCGAGTGGATGGCCGATGTGCTGGCCGCCCGCAACCGCGATGCCGCCGCCCCCACCTTCAGCCCCGATGGTTTGTATTTCTTGGGCCCCCGCTATGACGCGCAGTGGGGATTGCCCGACCGCACCCCTGCGTATGATGGATTGCCATGAACCGCACGCGTATCAAAATTTGTGGCCTCACCCGTGAACAAGACGTCGACACCGCCGTCGCTGCAGGCGTGGACGCTGTTGGCTTTGTCATGTACGCCAAGAGCCCCCGCGCAGTGACGGTCGAGCGCGCCGCTGAACTGGCCTTGCGCCTGCCCGCTTTCGTCACACCCGTGCTTCTGTTTGTGAACGAAACCTCCGAAGCCATTGCCCACGCTTGCATGCATGTGCCGGGCGCATGGCTGCAGTTTCATGGCGACGAAACGCCAGACCACTGCCGCAAGATTGCTCGCACCTTGGGCCGTCGCTGGATGCGCGCTGCGCGTATTCCGCTAGAAACCCCAGCGGGCGAAGAACCCTTCGACCTCTTAAAATACGCGCAAGATTATTCAGACGCCCAAGCCCTGCTACTCGACGCCCATGTCGAGGGTTACGGCGGCGGCGGCAAAACATTCAATTGGTCACAGCTTCCTCCAAACGTCAACGCTCACCTCGTCTTGTCTGGTGGACTCAACGCTGCCAACGTGACCGATGGCATTCGCGCGCTGCGTCACCACGGCCTCTCATTGGCCGTTGACGTGAGCTCTGGCGTGGAGTCGGCCAAAGGCATCAAAGATGCGGCCAAAATTCGCGAATTCGTCAGAGCCGTCCGCGCAGCAGACGCAGAGCACCCGCTCTAAGCCACCTTTCCTTTTTGTTTGAAGCACTTGGGCGATAAGTCCCAAGGCAACTTTTGTAGGCCCTGTATGTCTAACTCTCTGTCGAACTACCAACAACCCGACGCGAAAGGCCACTTTGGCATTTACGGCGGCAGCTTCATCAGCGAAACGCTGACCCACGCGATTGAAGAGCTCAAAGACGCCTACGCCAAATACCAACACGACCCAGACTTCATCGCCGAGTTCAAAAGCGAGCTAGCCCACTTCGTCGGCCGCCCCTCGCCCATCTACCACGCCGCCCGCATGAGCCGCGAAATGGGTGGTGCGCAAATCTTCTTGAAACGTGAAGACCTGAACCACACCGGCGCCCACAAGATCAACAACACCATCGGCCAAGCCATGCTCGCCAAACGCATGGGCAAACCCCGCGTGATTGCCGAAACCGGCGCAGGCCAACACGGCGTCGCCACCGCCACCATTTGCGCGCGCTACGGTTTGGAGTGCGTGGTCTACATGGGCGCTGAAGACGTCAAGCGTCAAAGCCCCAACGTGTACCGCATGAAGCTTTTGGGCGCGACGGTGGTGCCCGTGGAGAGCGGCAGTCGCACCCTCAAAGACGC
>CANBWY010000098.1 GCA_947373245.1 Comamonadaceae bacterium | reverse complement strand
AGGGCGTGCTGGCTTACCGCGACATTGCCGACACACAGGCCATGATTGATGCGGCGACGAAATACACACACGCCGTGGTGATTGGCGGCGGTTTGCTTGGCCTCGAAGCGGCCAACGGTTTGATGAAGCGCGGCATGCGCGTGACCGTCGTGCACGTGGGCGAGTGGTTGATGGAGCGTCAGCTCGACAAAGTGGCGGGTGGCTTATTGCAACGCTCGCTCGAAGCGCGCGGCATGCAGTTCCGCATGCAGGCACACACCCAAGAATTGCAAGCCGACAAAAACGGGCGCGTGGCCTCGGTGTTGTTCAAAGACGGTTCACACGTGCCCGCCGAATTGGTGGTGATGGCGGTGGGTATTCGCCCCAACACGGCGCTGGCCGAAAAAATGCACCTGCATTGCGAGCGCGGCATTGTGGTCAGCGACACATTGCAAACCGTGACCGACCCACGCATTTATGCCGTGGGCGAATGCGCGGCCCACCGAGGCATTGCCTATGGTTTGGTGGCACCTTTATTTGAACAAGGCAAGGTGTTGGCCAACCATTTGGCCGAGTTCGGCATTGGCCGCTACACCGGCTCGCTCACCTCGACCAAGCTCAAAGTCACCGGCATTGATTTGTTCAGTGCAGGCGATTTCATGGGCAGCAGTAATGA
Organism: Comamonadaceae bacterium; assembly: GCA_947373245.1. Classification (GTDB taxonomy): domain Bacteria; phylum Pseudomonadota; class Gammaproteobacteria; order Burkholderiales; family Burkholderiaceae_C; genus Limnohabitans. Next base: position 4,409 of record CANBWY010000098.1, on the reverse strand, counting down.
CGGAGATGGCGGCAGCACCGAAGAAATCATCTTGAGCGACCCCCACGAAGGCGTGTACAAAAAGCTCGTCATCCGCAACGACCAATTGGTGGGCGCCTGTTTGTATGGCGACACCGTGGACGGCAGCTGGTACTTCAAACTGCTGCGCGATGGGCGCAGCGTGGCTGACATCCGCGAGAAGCTGATGTTTGGTGAATCCAACATTGGCGACGTGGGCCATGAAGGCCACAGCAAAGCCGCCAGCATGCCCGACGATGCCGAGGTGTGCGGCTGCAACGGCGTCAACAAAGGCAGCATTTGCAAAGCCATCAAAGACAAAGGTTTGTTCACCTTGGACGAGGTGCGCAAGCACACCAAGGCCAGCGCCTCGTGCGGTTCATGCACAGGCTTGGTGGAACAAATTTTGATGTTCACCGCCGGCGCGGACTTCTCGGTCACGCCCAAGAAAAAAGCGGTCTGCGCTTGCACCGACCACAGCCACCAAGAAGTGCGCGATGCCATTCGTGACCACAAGCTGTTGACCAACAATGCGGTGTTTGAATTCCTAGAGTGGAAAAAACCAAGCGCAGAAAGCAAAGCCACCGGCTGCGCCACCTGCCGCCCCGCCATCAACTATTACCGCATGAGCAGCTGGCCCAAAGAGGCACTGGATGATCCGCAAAGTCGCCTCATCAACGAGCGCAGCCACGCCAACATTCAAAAGGACGGCACCTACAGCGTCATCCCCCGCATGTGGGGCGGCGAGACCACGGCCGATGAATTGCGCCGCATTGCCGACGTGGTGGACAAGTACAACATTCCCACCGTCAAGGTCACGGGTGGCCAACGCATCGACTTGTTGGGCGTGAAGAAAGAAGACCTGGTCAACGTGTGGAAAGACATTGGCATGCCTTGCGGCCACGCCTACGCCAAAGCTTTGCGCACGGTCAAAACCTGTGTGGGCAGCGAGTGGTGCCGCATGGGCACGCAAGACAGCACGCAAATGGGCAAGGACCTTGAAAAAGCCATGTGGCGCATGTACGCGCCGCACAAGGTGAAGTTCGCTGTGTCGGGCTGCCCACGCAACTGCGCGGAAGCTGGCATCAAAGACGTCGGCATCATCGGCGTGGACAGCGGCTGGGAGATGTACATCGCCGGCAACGGCGGCATCAAAACCGAAGTGGCCGAGTTCTTTGTGAAGGTCAAAACCTCGGAAGAAGTGATGGAATACACCGGTGCCTTCATGCAGCTCTACCGCCAAGAAGGTTGGTACTTAGAGCGCACCGTGCACTACGTGAACCGCGTGGGCATGGACTACGTGAAGAAAAAAATCTTGGGCGACGAAACAGGCCGCAAAGCCTTGTGGGCGCGTTTGCAATTTGCGCTCGAAGGCGAACCCGACCCCTGGTTTGAATTCGACAAAGCGCAAGTCGACACGCGCCAGTTTGAAGCCATCACCGTTTAAGGGAACACACCATGACCGAATGGAAAGTCATTTGCAAAGTTGACGACATCCCCGTGCTGGGCGCACGCCGCGTGCAGCGCGCCAAGGGCGTGGAAGTGGCGGTGTTTCGCAACGCCGAAGACAAGGTGTTTGCCTTGCTCGACCAATGCCCCCACAAACGCGGCCCTTTGAGCCAAGGCTTGGTGTTTGGCGAAACCGTGGTGTGCCCGCTGCACAACTGGCACATCGGTTTGGTGGACGGTTGCGCCCACGCGCCCGATGAAGGCTGCGTCACCCGCTTTGCGGTGCGCGTGGAAAACGGCGACGTGGCGCTCGACTTGCAAGAGTTGCACACCCTCGCCGTAGACGACACCGCCATCGACACGACCACCGCTTAAACGCGTCACACAAAGTCGCCGCCATGAAAGAAACCCGTTCGACCTGTCCTTACTGTGGCGTCGGCTGCGGCGTGATCATCACGTCGAACGCGGATCACATCACAGGCGTGCGCGGCGACCCGGCGCACCCCGCCAACTTTGGCCGCCTTTGCAGCAAGGGCTCGACCTTGCACCTCACAGCCAGCCCCGCGATGGCCGCACAAACGCGCTTGCTGCAACCCATGCGCCGTTTGGTGCGTGGCGGCACCTTGCAACCCGTGGCGTGGGACAACGCCCTACAACTCGCCAGCCAAACCCTGGCCAGCATCGTGCGTGCGCACGGCCCCGATGCCTTGGGGTTTTATGTGTCGGGCCAGTTGCTGACCGAAGACTATTACGTGTTCAACAAGTTGGCCAAAGGTTTGCTGGGCACCAACAACATCGACACCAATTCACGCTTGTGCATGAGCAGCGCGGTGGCGGGCTACAAACTCACTCTGGGTGCAGACGCCCCACCCGCTTGCTATGACGACGTGATGCACGCCGACTGCTTGTTCATCACCGGCAGCAACACGGCCTATGCCCACCCCATTTTGTTCAGGCGCATCGAAGAGGCACGCGCGAAAAACCCGAACCTCAAAATCATCGTCGCTGACCCACGCCGCACCGACACCGCCAGCAGCGCCGACCTGCACTTGGCCCTGCAACCCGGTACCGATGTGGCGCTGTGCCATGGCATGCTGCATGTCATGCTGGCCGAAGGTTGGGTAGACCACGCCTACATCGCGGCGCACACCGATGGCTTTGACGCACTCAGCGCCTTGGTGGCCGACTACACGCCAGCGTATGTGCACGACGTGTGCGGCATACCTCCCGAGCAACTGTTGCAAGCCACGCGCTGGTTTGCAGGCGTCGCAGCCCATGGCAGCACACACACACCCGACCCCACGTGGCGCACACTCAGCTTGTATTGCCAAGGGCTGAACCAGTCGAGCAGCGGCACAGCCAAAAATGCATCGCTCATCAATTTACATTTGGCCACGGGCCACATTGGCAAAGTGGGCGCAGGCCCTTTCTCGCTCACCGGCCAACCCAACGCCATGGGCGGACGCGAAGTGGGTGGCATGGCCAACTTGCTCAGCGCACACCGCGACATGGGCAAGCCCGAGCACCGCGCCGAGGTAGCCGCGTTGTGGGGCATTGACGAAGTGCCTGCTCAGCCCGGCAAGACCGCTGTGGAAATGTTTGAAGCCGCAGCGGACGGCGAGATCAAAGCGCTGTGGATTGCTTGCACCAACCCCGCGCAATCCATGCCCCACCAAGCAACCGTTCGCCGCGCCTTAGAACGCGCCGAGTTTGTGGTGGTGCAAGAAGCCTTCGCCACTGCCGAGACCTGCGACTTTGCCGATCTGCTGTTGCCCGCCACCACGTGGGGCGAAAAAGAAGGCACGGTCACCAACAGCGAGCGGCGCATCACCCGCGTGCGCGCCGCGGTACCTGCCCCCGGCCAAACGCGACACGACTGGCAAATCGTGGTGGACTTGGCTGCGCGTTTGGCCATTGAGCCGGGCGTGGCCCCACACAAAGATCGCCTACACATGGCCTACACCTCGCCCGAAGAAATCTGGGTCGAGCACCGCGAATCCACGCGTGGCCGTGACCTCGACATCACGGGCCTGAGCTACGCACACCTCGAACACACGCCCGAACAATGGCCCATGCCTGAAGGCGCAACGCACGGCCAAACGCGCTTGTACGAAGACGGCGTGTTTGCCACCGCCAATGGGCGCGCCAAATTTGCTGCGCTGCCTTATGTGGCCACCGCTGATGTGCGTGAATCGCGCTTCCCGTTCTCACTCAACACAGGACGCTTGCGTGACCAATGGCACGGCATGACGCGCACCGGTTTGGTGGGCAAACTCTTTGGCCATGTGCCCGAGCCCGTGGTGCAACTGCACCCCGACGACATGGCGCGTTTGGGCTTTGTCGACGGCACTCTAGTGCACGTCACCAGCAAACGTGGCTCTGTCGTGTTGCCTGCGCAGGCCAGTGCCGACCTCGGCAGCCACCAAGCCTTCATTGCCATGCATTGGGGCGCTGCGTATTTGAGCGGGCGCGACCACCAAAATAAAGCCCTCGCTGGCGTGAACGCCATCACCACGTCGGCGTTTTGCCCTACGTCTAAACAGCCCGAGCTCAAACACGCGGCCGTCAAAGTGCTCAAGGCCGAACTACCATGGACCCTGCTGGCTATGGCGTGGCTGCCCGAGCACAAAGCGCACACCATTTTGCAAAACCTGCGTGCGCGCATGGTGCAGTTTGAATTTGCCAGCTGCGTGCCCTTCAGCGGCGACGCCCCCGAAAAAGGCACAGCCGAAGCCCCTGCACGCCAAGGCGTGCTGATGCGTGCCGCGTGCAGCGAAGCCCCCGACATGGCGCTGGTGCACGAGATCGAACAAATCTTGGGGCTCCATGGCACGGACAGCTTGCGCTACGTGGATGCCAAACGCAGCCAACTGCGCAGCATGCGCTTGCATTACAGCGAAGCGCCAAAAGCCAAAGACACCCGGCTCGATGCCTTCATCATCGCGGGCGATACCTCGGCCGAG
>CANBWY010000097.1 GCA_947373245.1 Comamonadaceae bacterium | reverse complement strand
GTCCACAAGATGACGGAAGCGCAGTCTTTGCGCACTTGGCGCACATGGTCGGCGCCCAGCATGTCAAGGTTTTTGGCCACGGTGTAGGCGAAACTGCGACCGGCTTGCAACACGGTGTACATGTCAGCCACCTTGCCTTGGATGAGTTGGAACTCGCCAATGCTTTGGCCAAACTGCTTGCGGTCGTGGATGTAGGGAATGACGTTGTCCATCACCGATTGCATGATGCCCAGTGGGCCACCGGAGAGCACGGCACGTTCATAATCCAACCCGCTCATCAGCACCTTCGCACCCATGTTGAGGCCGCCCAAGATATGGCTTTCAGGCACTTCGACGTTTTGAAACACCAGCTCGCCGGTGTGGCTGCCGCGCATGCCCAGCTTGTCGAGCTTTTGGGCCACTGAAAATCCCTTCATACCTTTTTCGATCAAGAACGCCGTCACGCCGCGTGCGCCCAACTCAGGTTCGGTTTTGGCGTAGACCACCAAGGTGTCGGCGTCGGGGCCATTGGTGATCCACATCTTGCTGCCGTTGAGCAGGTAGTAGCCGCCTCCCGAGGCACTCGGCTCTTTCCACTCCGCTTTCAGTTTCATGCTGATGACGTCTGAGCCAGCACCTGGCTCGGACATGGCCAAGGCGCCCACATGCTCGCCGCTGATGAGCTTAGGCAAATATTTTTGGCGTTGCGCTTCGGTGCCGTTGCGCTTAATTTGGTTCACACACAAATTGCTGTGTGCGCCATAGCTCAGGCCCACGCTGGCAGAGGCGCGCGAGATTTCTTCCATCGCAATCATGTGCGCGAGGTAACCCATGTTGGCACCGCCAAACTCTTCGCCCACGGTGATGCCCAACACACCGAGGTCGCCCATCTTGCGCCACAAGTCCATGGGGAACTGGTCGTCGTGGTCGATCTGTGCCGCGCGTGGGGCGATTTCGGCTTGCGCGAAGTCGCGCACGGCGTCGCGCAGCGCGTCGATGTCTTCACCGAGTTGGAAATTCAGGCCTGGCAAGTTGTTCATGTGTGTCTCCGTGCGTCTTAGTAGGTTTTGTTGACTGTGGCGAGGGTTTGCTGCATCAAGGCGCAAGGCGATTCGCCGCCGTCATCGTCAAGGTGCACCACTTCTGCGGTGGTGATGATGAGGCGTTTGCCTGCACGCACCACATGGCCGCGCGCACGCAGTTCGCCACCTTGGAAGGCGGCGAGGAAATTGATCTTGTATTCGACGGTGGTCACCTCTTGGCCATCAGCGGCTAAGGTGAGTCCAGCGTACCCAGCCGCGATGTCAGCCAGCGCACCCATGGCGCCGCCGTGGTAACCGCCTTGTTGTTGCGTGACACGCTCAGAGTACGGCAACGCGATTTCCACCTCGCCAGGCGCGACCGAGACGATACGCGCACCGAGGTGCTGCATCATGCCTTGGCGCACAAAGCTGGCTTCGATGCGGGCGTGAAGTTCGGGGTGCGCGGGCGTCGTAGGCGTCATGCTTTGCTCGCTTTCACGGTCCTGGTGACCTTGGCTGGTTTTTCAGCCTGCTTGGCCAGCAAGCTGCGGGCTTCTTTTTCGTGCACCTTGACCTCGTCGAGGTTGGCTTGAATCTCGGCCATTTGAGCCTCGAGATCACGTTTGTGCGCATTGAGCACGACCAAGAACTTTTGCAACTGTGGCCCGGTATCGCGCGGGCTGTCGTACATGTCGATCAGGTCTTTGGCCTCGGTCAACGACAGGCCCAAACGTTTGGCGCGCAAGGTGAGCTTGAGGCGTGTGCGGTCGCGGTGGCTGTAGACGCGGTTGCGCCCGCCGGGGCCTGAGCGCTCGGGCTGCAACAAACCCATGTCTTCGTAAAAACGGATGGCACGCGTGGTGAGGTCAAACTCACGCGCTAAGTCGCTGATGGAATAGGTGGTCGCCATGATTGCCTTGTTTACGTTTACGTAAACGTCAATTATGACGGGAAATCTCTAAAAACCCGCTCACGACCACGGCGGTAAGGGTTCATCCTTAAGCACGCGGCGTCGCTGCGCGTAGTCGGGCATGACGCTTTGCACGGTGTCCCAAAAGCGTGGGCTGTGGTCCATCACACGCAGGTGGCTGAGCTCGTGGGCCACCACGTAGTCAATCACCTCGCGCTTGTGGTGTACCAACCGCCAGTTGAGGCGAATGGCGCCATTGGCGCTGGCACTGCCCCAACGTGTGGCCGCGCTGCTGAGCGAGACGCGTTGCCACTGCACCCCCAGCTGCGGGGCAAAGTGGTCGAGACGCTCAACAAACAAGGCTTTGGCTTGGCGCATGAGCCAGGCTTGCACGGCATCGCGAATTTGTTGCGGCTCGGCGTTGAGCGGTAGACCTAGACGCAAGATGTGACACAAGGGCGACGGTGCTTGCGTTGCAGCGTCCTGTTGCGCCACTTCAAACTGCGCGCTCTCTTTTTTCAAAGTACGCGTGGAGTCGAGCACGACTTTGAGCTGCTCGCCCAAATACGGCACCACCACACCATCGACCCACACGATGCGCGCAGCACCGAGTTGCTGCTGACGCTCTTGCATCTCGACGAGCTTGCGGGCAATCCAGTCGGCTTTTTCATGCAGCGCAGATTCGACGTCGCCCAAGGTCACCCAACGCGGGGCGCTGACCTCAAGCCCATCGGGGCCAATCGCCATGCCAATGGTGCGGCGCTTGCCGCGCCTGAAGGCGTAGGCCACATCCGTGGTGCCAAGTTGAATGCGGCGCGTGGCGCGCGGGTGTGTGTATTGCGCCTTGGGCAGCACGTGGCCCAAAGTTTCGGCGGGTTGTTGTGGGCCATGCCAAGGGGAGGACTTGGGCAAGGTGGGTTGCAGCAGCGACTTAGGCGACGCTGGTTTGACCGTGCCCCCATCGAACATGTCGAGCACGAGTTGCAAGAAGCGGCTCATGCGTGTGCGTTCAGTGTTGGCCGACGTAGGCCTCGGGGTCGAGGCGATGCATTTCGGCTTCGATCCAGGTTTCAACTTCGCGCATCAACTCGTCGGCTTCGCGGCCAACGCTTGAGATGGGTTGACCAATCGAGACCGCCACCACACCCGGGTGTTTGATGAAGGCTTTGCGTGGCCAGCATTTGGCCGACGTCACAGCGACCGGAATGACCGGTGCGCCCGTGGCAATGGCCAAACGCGCGCCACCGCTTTTGTAGCTGCCACGCTCGCCGCGGGGAATGCGCGTGCCTTCTGGAAACATGATGACCCACACCCCTTTGGCGAGCAACGCCTTACCCTGCTCCACCACTTTGGCAAACGCTTTGGCGCGTTGGCTGCGGTCGATGTGAATCATGTCCAAGCTGCCAATGGCCCAGCCAAAAAATGGCACGTACAACAGTTCTTTTTTGAAGACGTAAGCCAAGGGGTGCGGCATGATGGCCGGCATCAAAAACGTCTCGTACGTGGACTGGTGTTTGACCAACAAAATAGCGGGGCTGGTTTCACCCACGGGCAAGTTGTCTTGGCCATGAATTTGATAGCGAACACCCATGATGACGCGCGCAGAGTTGACACTCAAGGCCAACCACTTTTGCGCAACCACATACAGCTTGTCGCCTTGGGCGCCGAAAAGCCGAGACAACAGAATGAGCAACGAATACGGAATCACGGTGATGAACATGAACACCATGTGCAAGGTGGAGCGCAGCATGGCCATCATGCGTGGGCTCCTGCTTTGTGGGTTTTAGCGGCGGGCTCGGGCTGCGAAATCAGCCAATCGGCGAACGCCCCTAGATCAGCGTGCGCCAAAGTGCCAACCGGAAAACCGGCTGGTACGGCTTGGCCTTTGAGTTTGGCGCTCTTGCCCGTGTGTACCAAGTGCGTGATGCAACCGATGGCGGCCCCCGCTTGCAAGTCGCGCAAGGTGTCGCCCACGGTGTGCACGCCATGCAGGTCCATGCCGTAACGCTCGCCAATTTGCTCGTACAAACCGGGCAAGGGCTTGCGGCAGTTGCACGCCTCTTCAGGGCTGTGTGGGCAGTAAAACACGGCATCAATCCGCCCGCCGGCAGCGGCCAAGAGCTTGTGCATCTTGGTGTGCATGGCGTTGAGCGCCGCCACATCGAACAAGCCACGGCCAAGGCCCGATTGGTTGGAAGCCACCACCACATGCCAGCCCGCGTGGTTCAAACGCGCAATCGCCTCGAGGGCGCCAGGCAAGGGGATCCACTCATCGGCCGTCTTGACGTAGTCGTCGCTGTCTTGGTTGATGGTGCCGTCGCGGTCGAGGATGACGAGTTTGGTGTGCATGATGGCTGGGGTTGGGCTTTAAGAAGCGAGGCAGGACAAGTCGGCCACGCGGTTCATGGCCAAGTGCAAGCTTTTGAGCAAGCCTTGGCGGTTGAGGCGCAAATCCATCTCTTCGGCGTTGACCATCACGTCGTCAAAAAACGCATCGACGGGCGAGCGTAAGGTGGCCAAGGTTTGCAAGGACGCGGTGTAGTCGCCCGCTTTGAACTGTGCTTCAGATTCAGGCAACAGCTTTTGCATGATGGCGTAGAGCGCTTGCTCGGCATCTTCTTTGAACAATGCGGGGTTCACATGTGCGTCGACTTCGCCGGCCTTTTTCAACACGTTGCCAATGCGTTTGTTGGCAGCAGCCAGCGCAGGGCTTTCGGGCAAGGCGGCAAAGGCGCGCACAGCGATGAGTCGTTGAGCCACATCGCTCAAGCGCTGGGGACGCAGCGCCAGCACGGCCTCAACCTCTTGGGCTGTGTAGCCTTGCTCGCGCAGGCCGCCAGAGAGTCGGTCGTAAATGAATGAGGTCAATGCCGCAGCGGGGTCGGTGATTTTGTCGCCAAATGCGGGAATGGCTTGTGCAATCAACGCATCCAAGCCCACATCCAAGCTGGCTTCGCTCAACATGCGCACCACGCCCAAAGCGTGACGGCGCAAAGCAAACGGGTCTTTGTCGCCCGTGGGCAAATTGCCAATGCCGAACATGCCGACCAAGGTTTCGAGTTTGTCGGCCAAGGCCACCACAACGCCCACGGCGTTGCGTGGCAAGGCGTCACCTGCGAAGCGAGGTTTGTAGTGGTCTTCAATGGCTTGCGCCACATCCTCACCCCAACCATCGTGGCGGGCGTAGTAGCCGCCCATGA
>CANBWY010000096.1 GCA_947373245.1 Comamonadaceae bacterium | reverse complement strand
TCATAACCTAGACTTGTTTCATACGAAACATCTCGACATTTTTGGTGGAGGTAAGCGGGATCGAACCGCTGACCTCTTGCATGCCATGCAAGCGCTCTCCCAGCTGAGCTATACCCCCGTTGGGTGTCGAGAACGATAGTATAGCTAATTTTTTAGCGTTTCGTCAAACGAGCCAAAACTTTTTCTCTTCCGCACAGCCAAAGCACAGCATCCACCGAGGGGGTTTGAGAAGTGCCCATCACGAGCACGCGCACAGGCATGGCGAGTTGTGGCATTTTCAAGCCATGCTCCGTCAAAACTTCTTTGAATGCAGCGCTGACATTGACAGTATTCCACTCGGCCACAGCGCCCAGCTTCGCAGCCAACGCATCCAACGCGGGCAACACCGCTGGCGTGATGTGTTTGGCCACATCTTCCGCTTGCGGGGTCACATCTATGTAGAACGCAGTGGCCCAATCAGCTAACACCAACAAGGTGTCGCAGCGGTCTTTGAACAAACCGCAAATGGCGGGCAAGCGGTCGTCTGCGGTGATGCCGCGCTTGGCCAGTTCAGCACTCACCAAAGGCGCGAGCGCAACGTCAGCCATCGCCTTCAAGTGTTGGGCGTTGACCCACTTGAGCTTGGCTTCATCAAACTGCGCGGCGCTACGACCGAGGTGGTCTAGGTTGAACCACTCTAAGAACTGCGTGCGGCTGAAAATTTCGTCATCGCCATGGCTCCAGCCCAAGCGGGCCAAGTAATTGACCATCGCGTCGGGCAAGTAGCCTTCGTCACGGTATTGCGTGACGGCTTTGGCGCCGTTGCGTTTACTCATCTTCTCGCCTTGCTCATTAAGCACGGTGGGCAAATGCGCATATACCGGAGGCTCTTTGCCGAGGGCTTTGAAGATGTTGATTTGGCGTGGTGTGTTGTTCACATGGTCGTCACCGCGAATGACGTGGGTGATGGCCATGTCAATGTCATCCACCACCACGCAGAAGTTGTAGGTGGGTGTGCCGTCGGGTCGGGCAATCACCAAGTCATCCAACTCGTCGTTGCTGATTTCGATGCGACCTTTGACTTTGTCTTCCCAAACGACCGAACCGCCTTGTGGGTTTTTAAAGCGCAGCACCGGCTTCACCCCCTCAGGAATCGCGGGCAAGGTCTTGCCTGGTTCTGGGCGCCATGTGCCGTCGTAGCGTGGCTTTTCTTTGTTGGCCATTTGCTGTTCGCGCAGGGCGTCTAGCTCTTGCATGCTCATGTAGCAGGGGTAGACGTGGCCGCCGGCCTTCAACTCTTCCAGCACCGCTTTGTAGCGATCCATGCGCTGCATTTGGTAGAACGGGCCTTCGTCGTGGTCCAGGCCCAACCACTTCATACCTTCGATGATGACGTCCACCGAAGCTTGGTTAGAACGCTCCAAGTCGGTGTCTTCAATGCGCAAAATGAAGTCCCCGCCAGTAGCGCGAGCAAAAGCCCACGGGTACAAAGCCGAACGAATGTTGCCCAAATGAATAAAGCCCGTTGGTGACGGCGCGAAACGTGTACGAATTTTGGTCATGCAAAAATAAAAATCAAAGGGTATCGAGGCCGCGCAACAAGTCGGCCTTCATGTCGTCTAAATGCTCAAGGCCAGCAGCCAGACGAATCATGCCTTGGCCGATGCCAGCGGCTTGGCGTTGGTCTTCCGAGAGCTTGCCGTGCGAGGTGCTGGCGGGGTGGGTGAGCAAGGTTTTGGTGTCGCCCAAGTTGGTACACAACGAGAGCGTGCGCAAGCTGTCGAGCACATGGAAGGCACGTGTGCGCGCCTGCTGCGGGTCAGCGGCCTTCACATCAAACGACAACACAGCACCGCCCATGCCAGACATTTGTTTCATCGACAACGCATGCTGTGGATGAGATGCCAAGCCTGGGTAATACACACGTGCAACAGCGGGATGCTGCTCCAACCACTGCGCCATCGCGTGACCATTGGCGCTTTGCGCGCGCATACGAATGTCCAGCGTCTCTAAGCCTTTGAGCACCACCCATGCATTGAAGGGCGACAACACCATGCCGCCGTTTTTCATGACGGGCAAAAACTTTTCTTTCACCATTTTTTCGCTGGCACACAAAGCGCCAGCCATCACACGACCTTGACCATCCAAATACTTGGTGCCCGAGTGCATGACGATGTCTGCGCCCATGCCCATAGGCCGCTGCAAAATCGGCGTGGCAAAACAGTTGTCGACCGCCAGCAATGCGCCCGCGTTGTGCGCCATATCAGCCAAGGCAGCGATGTCGCAGACCTCGGTCAAGGGGTTGGTCGGAGTTTCGGCAAACAAGATTTTGGTGTTGGGGCGAATCGCCGCCTTCCATGCTGCCAAATCGGTTTGCGGCACCACGGTGGATTCCACGCCAAAGCGCGCAAACTCGGAACCAATCAGCTTGAGGGTCGAGCCAAACATGGACTGCGAATACACCACATGGTCACCCGACTTGAGCAAGCTGAACAGCATCAGCATCACAGCAGACATGCCCGACGATGTAGCCAAGGCCGCCTCGCTGCCTTCCAGTGCTGCCAAGCGCATTTCAAAGCTGGTCACCGTGGGGTTGCTGGAGCGGCCGTAGGTGTAGCCCTCTTCCTCACCGGCAAAGCGACGTGCCGAGACTTCCGCCGAAGGCTGCACATAACCACTGGTCAAGTACAGCGCTTCTGAGTTTTCACCATACTGACTGCGTTCAACGGCCAAGCGCACAGCCAAAGTTTCCAAGTGCAAATCATTGGGCAAAGGGTGTTGGCTCATACCTAGGTTACTCCGTTGGATTGGGCAAAGCGAGGCGCGAGTTGTCTTCAGCGCCCTCTTCCGTGCCCACACGTTTTTCGTTCAATCGAACGATGTCGCTCAAAGAAACATCGCCCGTCACATACACGCCATCAAAGCACGAAGCATCAAAGCCGTCGAGCTGGGGTGCATCACCCGCTGTCGCCGAACGCACGGCTTGTTTCATGGCTTCCACGTCTTGGTAAATCAAGGCATCGCAGCCGATGAGCTGGCGCACTTCATCCACGGTGCGGTTGTGCGCCACCAACTCTTCGGGTGTGGGCATGTCAATACCGTACACGTTGGGAAAACGCACAGGCGGTGCCGCGCTAGCGAGGTAGACCTTGCGCGCACCGGCGTCACGTGCCATTTGCACAATTTCTTTGCTGGTGGTGCCGCGCACGATGGAGTCGTCCACCAACAGCACGTTGCGGCCCTTGAATTCACTGGCAATCACGTTGAGCTTTTGACGTACCGATTTTTTACGTACGCCTTGGCCCGGCATGATGAAGGTGCGGCCCACGTAACGGTTTTTCACAAACCCTTCTCGGTAAGGCACACCCAACAAATGCGCCAATTGGGTTGCACTGGGGCGGCTGGATTCTGGGATCGGGATGATGACGTCAATGTCCGTCGGCGGTACCACGGACACCACGCGCTTGGCCAAGGTTTCACCCAAGTTCAATCGCGCTTGATAGACAGAGATGCCGTCCATCGTCGAGTCAGGACGGGCCAAATACACGTATTCAAAAATACAGGGCTTGAGTTGCGGCGCGTCCGCGCATTGCAAGAAATGCGCTTGGCCTGCGAGGTCAATGAACACGGCTTCGCCTGGCGCGATATCGCGCTCAAACACATGGCCTGTGCCTTCCAAAGCCACCGACTCGCTGGCCACCATGTAAGTGCCGTCCGCGCCGCGGCCAATGCACAACGGGCGAATGCCAAATGGATCGCGAAACGCCAACAAACCATGGCCCGCAATCATAGAAACGACGGCGTACGAGCCTTTGATGCGGCGGTGCACACGGCGCACAGCCTCAAACACATCTGATGGTTTGAGTGGCAAACCACGCGTGGCCTTGTCAATCTCGTGGGCCAACACGTTGAGCAACACCTCAGAGTCGCTCTCGGTGTTGATGTGACGGTGGTCTTCGGAGAACAGCTCGGCCTTCAACGCATGCGCGTTGGTCAAGTTGCCGTTGTGCACCAACACCAAACCAAACGGCGCGTTCACGTAAAAAGGCTGCGCCTCTTCTTCGCTAAAGGCGTTACCCGCCGTGGGGTAACGCACTTGGCCCAAGCCGTTGTTGCCGGGCAAGGCGCGCATGTTGCGGGTGCGAAACACATCACGCACCATGCCTTTGGCTTTGTGCATGAAGAATTTTCGGTCCAGCTGGGTAACGATGCCAGCGGCATCTTGGCCTCGGTGCTGCAAGAGCAACAAAGCGTCATAAATCAACTGGTTCACAGGTGCGTTGCTTGCAACGCCGACGATGCCACACATTAGGGGAGGTACTTTCCAAAATCAGCCGGTAACACCGGCTTCAACACATGCAAAAACTGTTGCAACCATTGCGCGCCCTGGGCTTGCTTCCAAGCCTCGGTTTCACGCATGGGCGTCATGCCCACCAGCACAGTGACGGCTAACAAAATCACCACGCCGCGCATCAACCCAAAAAAACTACCCAGCAATCGGTCCAAAGGGCCAAGCCCCACTGCCGACACCAGTTTTTTAACCATCCAACTGACCAACACCGTGGCCACCAGCACCGAAATAAACACCACCACAAAACCAGCGGCATAACGCAACATCTGGCTGCTGCCCTCCATGGGCAACCAAGCCGCGGCTTTGGGCGCGTACATCTGCGAGACATAAAACGCAGCCACCCAACCTGCGAGAGATAACACCTCTTGCACGATGCCCCGCCAGACACCCAGCAAAAACGACAGACCCAAGACGGCCAGCAGAATCCAATCTACGGCCGAAAGTATGTGCATGCGGGACTTACAGGGTCAAGACTTGCGGTTGCAATTGCAACTGCTTGATCTTGCGAGCCACTTTGTCGGCTTCGTCGCGGCTGGTGAAGGGGCCTACGCGTACGCGGACACGACGGCCTTCTTTGCTCTCTATGACCTGGGTGTAAGTGGCAATGCCCGCTTTTTCCAGCTTACTGCGTGCTTCGCGCTGCTTGCCGTCATCCGAGAAGGTGCCCGCTTGCACCACAAAGCGAGCGCCTGAGTCTTTGCTGTCGGTAGGCTTGACTGAGGTTTTGACTTCTGGCTTGGCATCCGCTGTGGCTTCAGTTTTGGCAGGCTCAGGCTTGGTTTCAGCCTTCACGTCAGGCTTGACATCGCTCACCATTTCTTCTTTGGCATCCAAGCCAGCGCCAGCCGACAGGGGCTTTTGTTTAGGCGTGTCTACCAAAGGCTTGGCTGTGGCGCGGTCGGGAATGTCCACCGCGATATCCACCGACACAGGGCGCGGCTGGGTGTCAAACAACAAGGGAAAGCCCACCACAGCCAACACAACCAACACCGACGCACCAATCAAACGGTGACGGGCGCGACGGCGCATGGCCTCCACGCTCTCAGCGGGTGTGTTGCCGAGGTTAGCTTGGGGCTCACCAGCAGTTTGACTGGGCAATCGAAACTTGAAAAAAGCCATGTGAATGGGGTCTCAGGAGCTCAAATGTGGGGCGTCTAGACGGGGTATGCCATTCGCCAAAATACCCCCGACCGTGAAGAACGATCCGAAAACCACAATTCTATCAGCGGGGTCTGCCGCAG
>CANBWY010000095.1 GCA_947373245.1 Comamonadaceae bacterium | reverse complement strand
TTGGACGAGCGCAAGAAGTCGAGCAAGCTTTCGCGGCGCCCATCGCTCTCGGCCAAGATGAGCAAGCGGTTGGCTGTGTGGCCTGCGTGCGCTTGTAGCTTTTGCAGCGGGTCAGTTGCGCCACGTACCACGGTGAGGTCGGGCAGGGTTTGGGCAAACGCGTTGTCAATGACGTCGGTGACGTGCGGGCGCAGCGCAAACTGCGCGTAGCTGTTGGCCGACGCGTAAAACTGTTCAGCGCTTAAAAACAAATTGGCAGGTGGCAACGCAGGGCGCTCGGGGTCGCCCTGCACCAAACGATAGCGGTCTTGCGTGTCTTGCCAAAAATGTTGGAACACAGGCTCTAGGTCGCCGTGCAACACCACGGTTGCCGATGCGCCAAGGTAGTCAAACACCGTGGCTGTTTCTTCAAAGAACAGGGGCAGGTAGTACTCAATACCGGCGGTGGCCACGCCGTTGCCAATGTCTTTGTAGATGCGGCTTTTGGTCGGGTCGCCATCGAGCATTTCGCGCCAACGATTCCGAAACAACGCGCGCGCGGCATCGTCCATCGGGAACTCACGGCCTGGCAGCAAGCGCACTTCGGGCACGGGGTAGAGGCTGCGTTGGCTGTCGGGGTCGAAGGTGCGGATGGAGTCGATTTCGTTGTCAAACAAATCAACGCGGTAGGGCACCAATGAGCCCATGGGGAAGAGGTCGATCAAGCCGCCGCGTACCGCGTATTCGCCGGGGCTGACCACTTGTGTGACGTGGGTGTAGCCCGCGAGCGTGAGCTGGGACTTGAGCTTGGCTTCGTCGAGCGCTTGCTTGACTTTGAAGTGGAAGGTGTAGCCCGCCAAAAATGCTGGTGGAGCCAAGCGGTACAGCGCCGTGGTGGCAGGTATCAGCACCACATCGGCATCGCCCTGCGAGATACGCCACAGGGTGGCTAGGCGCTCGCTGATCAGGTCTTGGTGGGGCGAGAAGCTGTCGTAGGGCAGGGTTTCCCAATCGGGGAACAGCACGCAGCGCAAGTCGGGGGCGAAAAACGCCATTTCGTCTTGAAGGCGCTGCGCATCCACCGCATCGGCGGTGATGATGGCGACACGTTGTTGCTTGGCTTTTTCGCGCGTGCCGAGCTGCGCGAGCAGCAATGCGTCCGCAGAGCCGACAGGGCGGGGCATGGCAAATCGTTTGCCGGGACTCAATGAGGGCAGATGCATTGGCGTAATTCTAGAATGGGGGCTGAGTTTGAAGCTCGCACCTATCCAATGCCCTCACACACCAGCACCCCCATTCGTTTTTTTGCCGTCATTCCCTGCGCGGGCTTTGGCAGCCGAGCTGGTACGGCCCTGCCTAAGCAATACCAACCCATTGCAGGCTTGCCCATGGTGGTGCACACACTCAAAGCCTTTGCGGGTGTGTCACGCATCACACAAGGTGTGCTGGTGTTGGCCCCCGATGATGTGCATATGACCGGTGTGCTGGCCGCGCATCCACAGCCTTTGTTTGGAGCTGTACGCACGGGCGGTGCGACGCGTGCTGAGAGCGTGTTGGCAGGTTTGCGCGACCTGGCGAAACAAGGCGCACACGACACCGACTGGGTGTTGGTGCACGACGCGGCACGCTGCTTGGTGACGCCTGCGCAAATCAATGCGTTGATGGACGCGTGCCAAAACGATGCCGTGGGCGGCTTGCTGGCGCACAAATTGGCTGACACGCTGAAGGTAGAAGCGAACGGGCGCGTTTCTCAAACCGTAGACCGATCAGACAAATGGTTGGCCCAAACCCCACAAATGTTTCGCTTGGGGGTGTTGTCGCAGGCGTTGGCCCATGCTGGGGCGCTTGTGACGGATGAGGCCAGTGCCATCGAGGCTGCTGGTTTACAGCCCTTGCTGGTGGCGGGCAGTGCACAAAATTTCAAAGTCACGTATCCCGAAGACTTTGCCCTAGCGCAAGCTATTTTGAAATCAAGAGGTTGAACCCCTTATGACAGTGCCAATATTTCGAATCGGCGAGGGATGGGATGTGCATGCCTTGGTCGAGGGGCGGCCCTTGATGCTGGGCGGTGTACACATTGAACACACGCATGGTTTGCTGGGGCACTCAGATGCGGATGTGTTGTTGCATGCCATCACAGATGCGCTGCTGGGGGCTGCGGCACTTGGCGATATTGGTCGGCATTTTTCTGACACAGATGCCGCATACAAAGGCGCAGATTCTTGGGTGTTGCTGCAAAAGACCGCAGCGTTGGTCAGGGCGGCAGGCTATCAGATTGGCAACATCGACAGCACCGTGATTGCACAGGCCCCCAAGTTGGCCACGCATATGCCGGCGATGTGTCAACGCATTGCGCAAGCGTTGGATGTGGATGCCTCTCGCGTGAACGTGAAGGCCAAGACTGCTGAAAAAATGGGCCCGGTGGGCTTGGGGCAAAGCATGGAAGCCCGTGCCATCGCACTGATCTATTAGCGGCTCATGGCTTTGGGGTTCAAAGCGGCCAGACCATCGACCACTTCGCGCACGACACGGCGGTGCTCAGGTTGGAGCGCAAAGTAGCGAGAAATCAACTGCTGGTCCACTAAATTGATCCGTTCGTCTTTCAGGCTCTCATCCGCAGGACGCGGCGGGGGTGTGCCAAACAGCAGACCTTCGGGGGAAATTTTCAGCCATTTCGACAAAACCAACAGTTTGTCTTGTTTAGGGATAGATACCCCCATGAGCCAATTGCGTGCTGCGTGGGACGAAATCCCCTCACCCCAATAGCGCAAATTGAATTCATTTGCAACGACGGTTGCAGAAACGCGTACACCGGCATCTTTGAGCGCGGCGCGGAATCGATCTGCAAATTGGCTTGTTTCTTTGGGGTAGGTTTGTGTCATACCCCAAAGGTAAGATAAATTTAGTTGATTGATGTAATTTTGAGTAAAAAAATAATGTCATTTAATTAAATATCACTACAAAAACACCAAATCTCCAAAATTGTTTTATTGCGCGGTCCAGCCACCGTCCATGTTCCATGCAACGCCGCGCACGTTATTGCCTGCTTTGGAGCAGAAGAAAACAGCCAATTCGCCTAATTCTTCGGGGGTGGTGAATTGCATAGACGGTTCTTTTTCGCCCAACAAGTGTCGGATCGCATCTTCATTCGAGATGCCCATGGCGGCGGCTTTGGCATCTACTTGCTTTTGAACCAGAGGGGTCAAGACCCAGCCTGGGCAAATGGCGTTGCAGGTCACGCCAGTGGTCGCATTTTCTAAGGCTGTGACTTTGGTCAAGCCCACAATGCCATGCTTGGCCGCCACATAAGCCGACTTTTGGGCAGACCCTACAAGGCCGTGCACCGAGGCCACGTTGATGATGCGGCCCCAGTTGGTTTTTTGCATGTGCGGCAAAGCCAAGCGGGAGGTGTGAAAGGCGCTGGTGAGGTTGATGGCAATGATGGCGTCCCATCGCTCAATGGGAAAGTCTTCGACCGAGGCCACGTGCTGAATACCCGCGTTGTTGACCAAGATGTCCACCCCTCCAAAGTTGTCGGCAGCGTAGGCCATCATGGCTTCAATTTCAGAGGCTTTGCTCATGTCTGCACCGTGGTAGCCCACTTTCACGCCCAAAGCGGCCATTTCAGATTGAGGGCCTTCGGCGTCGCCAAACCCATTCAGAATGATGTTGGCGCCTTGGCGGGCCAATGATTTGGCAATGCCTAGGCCGATGCCGCTGGTGGATCCCGTGACCAAAGCTGTTTTACCGATGAGTGTGCGTTCAGACATATCAAAACTCCATGCATTACGATGAGAAACCTATAGACATTATGCGGTTCAGCGGCTTACATGAAACATAACGGAGAAATGCAGCGTGCCTCACTCTTGAGCGCGTCTTTGCAAGACTTACCAGACCAACCCGAAGCTTTGGTGCGCGCGCGCGCGTTTGCGCAGCCCTTGCTGATGGGGGCAGCGCTTGGCACTGGCGAAGACGTGCTGGCGCATGCCGATGCTGTGGCTTCGATCCTTCATCAAATTGGTGGCTCAGAAGCCATGCAAGCGGCGTCGTACTTGGTATACGCCGCGGAACATTTGCAAAAACCAGAAGATGTGATTGCCAAAGCCTTTGGGGCGAGCTATGCCGAGTTGGCGCTAGAGACCACGCGCTTGATTCGTGTGCAGCGCCAAGCGCGTGCCGTGGATGCCGCCTCGCAAGGGGTGGCCATGCAGACCGAAAACGTCCGAAAAATGCTGCTGGCGTTCTCGCGTGATTTGCGCGTGGTGTTGCTGCGCTTGGCCTCGCGCTTGCAGACCTTGCGCTATTTTGCGGCGTCTAAGACGCCTGTGCCGCACAGCTTGGCGTACGAGTCATTGCACGTGTTTGCCCCCTTGGCCAACCGCTTGGGCATTTGGCAAATCAAGTGGGAAATGGAGGACTTGGCTTTTCGTTTCCTAGAGCCAGACACCTACCGTGAAATTGCCAAACTACTCGACGAAAAGCGCGTCGAGCGTGAGAACTACATGGTTCAGTTGCGCGAGGGGTTAGAGGCAGATTTGAAGGCCCAAGGCATCACGGCGCAAGTGGCGGGGCGACCCAAGCACATTTACAGCATTGTTAAAAAAATGCGCGGCAAGTCACTCGATTTTTCGCGTGTATTTGACGTGCGGGCATTGCGTGTGGTGGTGGCCTCGGTGCCTGACTGCTACGCAGCGTTGAGCATGGTCCACACCCAGTTTTCGCCCATCGATGCAGAGTTTGATGACTACATCGCCAAGCCCAAATCAAACGGCTACCAATCGCTCCACACGGTGGTGCGCGATGCCCAAGGTCGACCGATTGAAATTCAAATTCGCACACAAGCGATGCATGACCATGCCGAGCATGGCGTGGCGGCACATTGGGCCTACAAAGAGGCGGGCACCAAAGGCTATGCAGGTGTGAGCGCTTCTGGAGACTATGACGCCAAGATCGCCGTACTGCGTCAGCTCTTGGCGTGGGAGCGCGAGTTATCGGTTGGGGCGCAAAGCCAAGCCACCACTGATGCGCTGAGCGACCGCATTTATGTACTCACGCCAGAAGCTGCTGTGGTTGAGCTGCCTCAAGGCAGTACGCCGATTGACTTTGCCTACACCTTGCACACCAACCTAGGTCACCGTTGCCGTGGAGCGCGTGTGGACGGTGCGATGGTGCCGCTCAACACGCAACTCAAAAATGGTCAAACCGTCGAGGTCACGGCGATCAAAGAAGGTGGCCCTTCACGTGATTGGCTCAACCCTGAGCTGGGCTTTTTGGCCAGCTCGCGTGCGCGCACCAAAGTGCGGGCTTGGTTCAATGCCCAAGCCATGCAAGAAACAGCGGCCAAGGGCCGCGATGCCGTTGAAAAGCTCTTGCAGCGTGAAGGCAAGACATCGATCAAGCTCGATGACTTGGCTTCGCAGCTGGGCTTCAAATCCGCCGAAGCACTGTTTGAGGTGGTTGGAAAAGATGAGTTTTCGCTGCGCAACATCGAAACGTTGTTGAACCCACCCGCCACAGTGATGGATCCCGACGACTATGTGCGCCTGAAGAAGTCTCGGTCCAACGACAAATCGGCCAAGAGTGGCGTGTTGGTGGTGGGCATTGATTCTTTGCTGACCCAGTTGAGCAAATGTTGCAAGCCAGCGCCGCCCGACCCGATACGGGGTTTCGTCACACGTGGCAAAGGCGTGAGCATTCACCGAGCCGATTGCAGCAATTTCCACCAAATGGCGCTGCGCAATGCGGATCGTGTGATTGATGTGGACTGGGGCCAGTCCGCTTCGGCGCAAGCCTCGGTTTACCCCGTGGATGTGAACATCGAGGCCTTTGACCGCCAAGGCCTGTTGCGTGACATCTCGGAAGTGTTTGCCAAAGAAAAGATGAACGTGATTGGCGTGCAAACCCAGTCTGTGAAGGACTTGGCGTGGATGACTTTCACCGTTGAGGTGGGCGATTCACGCCGGTTGCACAAGGTGTTGAGTTTGGTGAAAGAAGTTCGTGGCGTTCGCACCGCGAAACGGCGGTGAAGTCTGCTATACTTTCAGCTTCGAACAATGTAGGCGCGTAGCTCAGTTGGTTAGAGCACCACCTTGACATGGTGGGGGTCGTTGGTTCGATTCCAATCGCGCCTACCATATTGTTCCCCGTCAAGCCCGGCACTGTTTGAACAGTA
>CANBWY010000094.1 GCA_947373245.1 Comamonadaceae bacterium | reverse complement strand
GCAGCGCGCACGTTGGCCGCTTGGTGTGCCACGCAGCCAGCGTTTAGCCAGGTGTTGCATCCCGCGCTCAGCAACGCCCCCGGCCACGCGCACTGGCAGCAACTGTGTGTCACGCCAAACGAGCCCACTGGTTTAGCCGCAGGCATCTTCAGTGTGGTGATGCATGCTGGTTTTTCCTCTGTTCAAGTGGATGCGTTTTGCGATGCAATGCAACTCTTCAAGATTGGTTATAGCTGGGGTGGGCCGATGAGTTTGGTGATGCCCTACAACATGGCCGCCAGCCGAAGCCGTTCCACCTCGCATTTGAAGCAGGGGCGTCTGGTGCGCTTTTGTGTCGGTCTAGAAGACGTGCAGGATTTACAAACCGACATCTCGCGTGCTTTGCACGCCGCAAATTTTCAGACCTAAACCAGAAAGGGTTGAGCATGCAGCAGTTGGTACCAGACGAGGAACACGACCGCATTGAAATCAACCCGATTCGTTTCAGTGATCCGCTGCGCTGGCTCTGGCGTGGCTTGCGCGACATGGTGTCGCAGCCCCTGATTTCGCTTTTCTACGGTGTGTGTTTTTTGGGGATGGCGCTCATGTTGGTGGCAGTGTTCAAAACCAACCCCGAGTACACCTTGTCGGCCGTGTCGGGCTGCTTGCTGGTGGGGCCATTCTTGGCCTTGGGCCTGTATGACGTGAGCATGCACATGGAGCGCAGCGAGCCACCCAGCATGACCAGCTCACTCACCTGTTGGCAGCCTCACATACGCAGCATGGGTATGTTGGTCATGGTCATGGTGGTGATGGAGCTGCTGTGGGGACGTGCCTCACTGGTGGTGTTTGCCGTGTTCTTCAACAGTGCTGGTATGCCCACCACAGCCACAGTCTTAGAGGCTGTGTTCAACCCGCAAAACTGGGAATTCATCGTGGCCTACATTTGCGTGGGCGGATTTTTTGCTGGGCTGGTGTTCGCCACCATGATGGTGTCCATCCCCATGATTTTGGACCGCGACACCGATGCCATCACCGCGTGCATCACCAGCATGCGTGTGTTTGTAGACCACACGGCGGTGTCGGTGTTGTGGGGCTTGCTCATCACCGTTTTGGTGGTGCTGGCCATGCTGCCCTCAGCCGCTGGCTTGATGGTGGTGGGGCCTTGGCTGGGTTTTGCCAGCTGGCACGCCTACCGTAAGGCAGTGCGGGTGACGGCACCGCAGGCGTGAAAGCGCTTTAGGCCACGCCGGGTTGGCAAAGGGCTTGGGCTACTTGGCGCAAGCTCTCGGCGTGGCGGTCTTGCGCCACACAAGCAGTCGCTTTGCCGGTTTGGCTGAAGTTACGCACCATCGATGAGGCGTAGGTCGGGTCGTAGTGCAGCACCAGCAGATCGCGCACCACCTGCTCAATCTGGCCGTTGTGGACTTGCTCTTTCCACGCATCCACCACCGCTTTGCCGCGAATGGCAACGAGTGCATCGAGCCTGCGGCAGAACAAATCTTGGTCGTCCACGAAGAATTTGTAGTCTTCCATCAACAAGGCCACGCGTTCGTCCAAGCTGAGTTGCAGCTCAAAGCACGGGCTGTCGCGCATGGCGAGCATCAGCGATTCGGGGATAGACAAGTTACCCACTTTGCGGCTTTCCGACTCCACAAACACAGGTCGCGCTGGGTCAAAGCTGCGCAGGGCTTGCCACACCAAAGTGTCAAAGCGCTTTTGGCTGGGTTGCGGCTGGCCTGGAATGTGGCCTAGCACCGAGCTGCGGTGGCAGGCGAGGTCTTCGAGGTCCAACACCTGGGCACCTTCGGCAGCCAGTGCATAGAGCAAACGCGTTTTGCCCGAGCCCGTGGGGCCAGAGATGACTTTGAATTGCAGAGGTGCCACACGCTTAGGAATGTCTTCCACGATGGCGGCGCGAAACGCTTTGTAGCCACCTTCAATCAAGTTCACCTTGAAGCCAATTTGCCCCAGTACCAGCGACAGCGAGCCGCTGCGTTTGCCGCCCCGCCAGCAGTAAATCAGGGGCTGCCAGTTCTTGGGCAGCGTCAGCACGTCGCGCTGGATGTGGCGTGCAATGTTGGCGGCCACCATCGCGGCCCCGTGTTTTTGTGCCTCAAACGCATTGATCTGTTTGTACATGGTGCCCACGAAGATGCGTTCTTCGTTGTTGAGCACGGGCCAGTTGACCGCGCCGGGCAAGTGGTCGAGGGCGAACTCGTCTTCGCTGCGTGCGTCGATGAGGGTGCTAAAGCCGCCAGGTGCGCCAAGGGGAATGGCCATGCGGCCCATGGCGTCTTGCGCCGAGATGAAGGTAACGCTCACAGGATTTACAGATTCTTTTTAATTTCAGGCCACACGTTGGCCAACATGCGCGGGTGCGCTTGTGCTTTGGGGTGAATGCGGTCTGGCTGAAACAACTGCGCCGCTTCTGGCACATCCGCGATGCCTTTGAGGAAAAAAGGCACCAGGCCCATGCGGTATTTTTGGGCAAGGCTGCTGAATATCGACGAGAACTTGGTGCTGTAGTCTGGCCCGTAGTTGGGCGGGATTTGCATACCCACCAGCACCACGCGCGCATTCACTGCGCGGCATGCTTGAACCATGGCTTCGAGGTTGTTTTGTGTGCTGTTGAGGTCGAGGCCGCGCAGCGCATCATTGCCACCGAGTTCAATCACCACTTGTACCGGGCGAATTTGTTCCAACAGGGCAGGCAGTCGCGCGCGGCCACCGGCTGTCGTGTCGCCGCTGATGCTGGCGTTGACCACGCGCACATCAGGTCGCTCGGTTTGCAACTTGTCGGCGAGCAACGCCACCCAGCCTTGGCCACGTGGAATGCCGTATTCGGCACTCAGTGAATCACCCAGCACCAAAATCGTCGCCGCTGGGACGCTGCCGGGGGGCAAGGGCGAACCTCCCGCAGAGGGCATGTAACTTTGTTGCGGCTGAACATGGCGTCGGTGTGGGCCTGTGGAGGTGATTTCGCCCTCCATGCCTTGGCCAGTCGAGGTGATGACTTGTTGCTGGGCCGAAGCTTTGCCGAGGCGCAATGTCCCCAGCAAACCGGCGCTCAGTGCGCTCAAGTTAAAGTCGCGTCTCAACCATCCATTGCGCTTCATGACCACGCCTTCATTTGAAAAATCATCCACTCCGCCTTCGCCGTTGATCGCCGTCTCGCATTTGTCCAAATCGGTACAAGACACCAGCGGCACACTCGACATTCTCCGCGATATCGACTTCCATCTAGCGCCCCAGCAATCGTTGGCCATTGTGGGCGCTTCGGGGTCAGGCAAAAGCACCTTGTTGTCCATCATGGCGGGCTTGGACACACCCACACAAGGCACTGTGTGGCTGGGCGGTGTGGACATGTTTGCCATGGACGAAGACGCACGCGCCGCCTTGCGTGCCCGCCAGATTGGCTTTGTGTTTCAAAGCTTTCAGCTCTTGGGCAATATGACCGCGCTAGAAAATGTCATGCTGCCGTTGGAGCTGGCGGGCCTGCCCAACCCCCGCGCGACTGCCAAAGACATGCTGGTGCGCGTCGGTTTGGGCGAGCGCTTGGGCCATTACCCCAAGGTCCTGTCAGGCGGCGAGCAACAGCGCGTGGCCTTGGCGCGTGCCTTTGTGGTCAAGCCCGCGCTGCTACTGGCCGATGAACCCACGGGCAGCTTAGACCATGCCAGTGGCGAGCGCATCATGGATTTGATGTTTGCGCTGAACCAAGAACTGGGCACGACCTTGGTGTTGGTGACCCACGATTTGAAGCTGGCCGCAAGGTGCAACCAAGCCATCACGATTGAGGCAGGGCAGGTCAAGAGATAATCAACTCATATGTCCTCAGCCCCTAAAGTTCTCTTCGGCTTTCACGCCGTTGGCGTGCGCGTGAAAACAGCGCCGCAATCTGTCATCGAAATCTACTTTGACCCCTCACGCCGCGATGCGCGCATGCGTCAATTTGTCGACCGCGCCACCGAAGCGGGTATACGTCTGATCGAGGCCGATGGCCCCCGTTTGGCCAAGCTCTCGGGGGGTCACGGCCACCAAGGTGTGGCGGCACGTGTGAGCGAAATCAAGATGGTTCACTCGTTGGACGAGTTGCTGGAAGGCATTGAGAAAATCGAATCGCCGTTGATTTTGGTGCTCGACGGCGTGACAGACCCGCACAACCTCGGCGCGTGTTTGCGTGTGGCCGATGGTGCAGGTGCACACGCGGTGATTGCCCCCAAAGACCACGCCGTGGGCATCAATGCCACGGTGGCTAAAGTGGCCAGCGGTGCGGCTGAGACGGTGCCGTATTTCATGGTGACCAACTTGGCGCGCACCTTGAACGAACTCAAAGAGCGCAATATTTGGATCATCGGCACCAGCGACGACGCGCCCAAAACTTTGTACCAAGTCGACCTCAAAGGCCCCACCGCTTTGGTGCTGGGTGCCGAGGGCGACGGCATGCGTTTGCTCACTCGCAAAACGTGTGACGAGCTCATCAGCATTCCTATGTGCGGCGGTGTGGAGAGCTTGAACGTGTCGGTGGCCAGCGGCGTGTGCTTGTATGAAGCACGTCGCCAGCGCAGCGTTGTGGCTTAAAAACTGCGCTGAAAACGGCGCTTAAGTTTCCCAACGAAACATCACATCGGCTTTGGTCCGCTCGGCCTCAATGCGCCGGGCATTGGGTTCATCGGTGTGTTGTACCCAATCGGCTGCGTCTTGTGCACTGCGGCCAAACTGCTGGTGGCGTTGGGTGAGGCGGCCCATGCGCAGGTCTTGCGGCACATCGACAAACCACGTTTCATCCAGCAGGGCTTGCACTTGGTGCCAAGGTGCATCGCTCAGTAATAGGTAGTTGCCTTCCACCACGATCAGCGGTGTCGTCGCCTGCACGGCGATGGCGCCGGCCACGCCTTCTTCTAACGTGCGTTCGTAGCTCGGGGCGTACACCACTTCATCACCGGTTTGGGTGCGCAGCCGCTTGAGCAGGGCGATGAATCCATACGCATCGAAGGTGTCAGGCGCACCTTTGCGTTGTTGGCGACCTAAGCGCGCGAGTTCGACATTGGCCAAGTGAAAGCCATCCATAGGCACCACTTGAATGGCATCAGACCATTGCGCAGCCAAGGCTTGAGCGAGGGTGGATTTACCAGCACCAGGTGCGCCCACCAAGCCGAGGATGCGGCGCTCGCCGCTGGCCAACAAGCGTTCAATGCGTTGCTGGTAAAACGCCGGAATGGCTACACCCATCCCAAAGCTCCCAACAGTGCGCCTAGCCCCAACAACACCAGCAAATGCGTTTTGGTCTTCCACACGATGAGGGTGGTGATGGCCGTCAATGCCCACAGCGGCCAGTCGCGTGCGGGGTGCTCGTGGGTGCCGGTCAGCAGCCAGCCTGTGGCAATCAGCAGCGCAATCACCAAGGGAGCCATGCCGGCTTTGAAGGCTTTGACAGCCAGCATGTCTCGATTTTTATGCGCCCATTGGGTGGCTACGAAGGTGAGGGTGCACGACGGAATCATGATGCCCATCATGGTGACCATCGCCCCCCACAAGGCCAAGGCCACCGCTGGCCAGCCGGCAGCCAAGCCACCGCCGGCGTTGAGGCCCACATCCCACCCCATCAAGGCGACAAACATCACGTTAGGTCCTGGTGCGCCTTGCGCCAAAGCGATGGCCGAAGTGAACTGCGTGTCGCTGAGCCAATGTGTTTCATCCACTAAGTAACGGTGTATGTCGGGTGCTGTGGTGATGGCGCCGCCCACGGCCAGCAGCGACAGCGAGATGAAGTGCAAAAACAGCGCGCCCCAGTCGGCCAAGGTCATGGTGATGCTCATGCTCATGCGCCGCCACGCTGTTTGAGGCAATGCGCCGCCCACACACTGGCCAATGGCCCCAGTGTCAGCAGCACCCACGCCAATGGCAAACGCAGCAAGCCAATGCCCATGAAGGTGAGGGCTGCGATGGCAAAGCACGTCAAGCGGCCCATCGGGTTGTTATGCAGCGCGACCACGAGTTTGAGCCCTACGGCCGCAATCAGACCCGCGGCTACCGCCCCCATGCCGCGCAACATGCCTTGCGCCATGGGGGTGTCTGCAAAGCCGGCCACCGCTGCTGCGATCAACAACACCAGCACCGTGGGGGCCAGCAGCAAGCCACTGAGTGCGGCCAGCGCACCGGGTAATCCAAAGCGGCGACCACCGATCATGAGCGAGAGGTTGACCACATTGGGGCCAGGCAAAATTTGCGCAACCGCCCAGTCCTCGAC
>CANBWY010000093.1 GCA_947373245.1 Comamonadaceae bacterium | reverse complement strand
ACGACGACGTGGTTGTGTTCGATACGAACCACTTCAGCGGTGATCACTTCACCTGTGCGCATTTCGGAGCGCTTCAGGGATTCTTCAAATAGGGCGGCAAAAGATTCAGACATTTTTTTCCTTTGTCTAATCACGGGAAAGAGGGCAGCGGAATTGCTGCGCCACATGGGGCCTGCGATTAGCGGTGGTGTTGTGGCGTGAGCCACGGGTTAAGTTTTAGATCCGTTGGGCCAGTGCGCCATGCAGCGCGAGAGGAGCCAAACGGGCCAGGTTTTGCAGCCTTCTTCAAAATTTAGAAGGGCTGCTTGGCTTGCCACCAAGTCAACACCTGATCCACCGAAGCGTCGATAGAGAGCGAGGAGTTGTCGAGTTGAAAAGCCTCTTGTGCCGGTTTCAGAGGGGCCACGCTGCGCGATGAATCGCGAGCGTCACGGGCCTCCAAATCGGCGCGAAGACTGTCAAGTGTAGTCGAAATACCCTTTGAAATCAATTGCTTATGGCGGCGCTCGGCGCGCTGCGCGGCGCTCGCCGTCAAAAACACCTTCAAAGGCGCATGGGGGAAGATGACCGTGCCCATGTCGCGCCCATCGGCCAACAAGCCTGGCAGGCGTTGAAAGCTGTGTTGCAGGGCGACCAAAGCGGCACGCACCGCAGGTAACACGGATACTTTTGAGGCATTCATGCCGCCTTGCTCGCTGCGGATGGCGTCGGTCACATCCACGTGGTTCAGCAAGACCTGGTCACCTTCAAAGCGCACGGGTAGGGTGCGGGCGAGGTCGGCAATGCGGGCTTCGTCGGCAGCTTCCAGTGTCAGGCCCGCTTGCAATGCGGCATAAGCGGTGACGCGGTAAAGCGCGCCCGAGTCGAGGTAGTGATAACCCAAGGCCATCGCCACACGACTGGCCAGCGTGCCTTTGCCCGAGGCGGTGGGGCCATCGATGCAAATGACGGGTATGTTTTGGGCGTTGGTGTGCGCCACCGAGAACAAAGCCTCGAAGTAGTCGGGGAAAGTTTTGGCGACGCACTTGGGGTCTTCGATGCGCACGGGCACTTGGTCGGCATTGAAAGCGGCCAGCGAGAAACACATGGCGACGCGGTGGTCGTCGTAGGTATGAATGCTGGCAGCTTGCCATTGACCCTGCGCTGACGCATGGGTGTGTTTGCCGTTTGTGTGCTGACCATTTGGCAGTGGATGAACCGTGATCCAGTCTGGGCCTTCTTCCACCGTCGCGCCCAGCTTGCGGCATTCGGTAGCCATGGCCACGATGCGGTCGGTTTCCTTCACACGCCAGCTGGCGATGTTGCGCAGCGTCGTGGGGCTGTCGGCATAGAGCGCCATGACGGCCAAGGTCATGGCGGCGTCGGGGATGTGGTTGCAGTCCAGCTCAATGCCTTTGAGGGGCCAAGCACCGCGATGGATTTCGAGCCAGTTGGGGCCGCTGGTGATGTGTGCACCCATCTGAGCTGCGGCGTCCATGAAACGAATATCGCCTTGGATGGAGTCCGCACCTACGCCTTGAATGCGGATGCCGTCGCCAGAGGCGATGGCGCCCAACGCGATGAAGTAGCTGGCCGACGACGCATCGGCCTCGACGTGAATCGTGCCTGGCGACTGATAGCTGCAACCCTTCGCAATGGTGAAGCGTTGCCAGCCATCGCGTTTGATGGCAATGCCGTAACGCGCCAACAGGTTGAGCGTGATGTCGATGTAGGGCTTGCTGATGAGTTCGCCCACCACTTCAATCACGATGTCTTGCGTCTTCGCAGCGAGGGGCAAAGCCATCAACAACGCCGTGAGAAATTGGCTGGACACATCGCCGCGCACTTGAATGGGCGCATCGACTTTGAGTGTCGGTTTACCAATGTGCAGCGGTGGGAAGCCGTCGTTGCCCAAGTAGTCAATCGCGCAGCCCAGCAAACGCAGCGCATCGACCAAATCGCCAATCGGACGCTCGTGCATGCGGGGCACGCCTTTGAGCGTGAAGTCGCCACCCAGCACGGCCAGTGCTGCAGTGAGCGGGCGCATGGCCGTGCCTGCGTTGCCCATGAAAAACTCAATCGCGTCGTGGTGCTTGAGCTGACCGCCCAAACCTGTGATGGTCACAGTCGTGCCCCCTACATCCACACCGCAGCCGAGCTGACGCAGCGCAGCCAGCATCACGCGGGTGTCGTCCGAGTCCAGCAGGTCGTGCACCACGGTTGTGCCTTGGCACAGCGCCGAGAGCAGCAATACGCGGTTGGAAATGCTTTTGGAGCCGGGCAGCGTGACGGTGCCAGAGGCGCCTTGCAGCGCAGGGATGTCTAGAAATGCGGTGGAGAACATGAGATTAGTCTTCAGAAGCTTTGTTGCAAGCGTTCCCCGCTTGCAGCGTCCAAGCCGAGCGCACATCGCTGGCTTGTTGAATCAGGTGTTGCAGCGCAGCGGTGTCGCCCGAATTCAAGGCGGTTTCAAACTGATCGAGTGCCGCGCGAAAGTGCTCGACTTGGGTGAGCACTTCCGTCTTGTTGGCACTCAAGATGTCGCGCCACACCGATGCGTCGCTAGCGGCAATGCGTGAGAAGTCTCGAAAGCCAGGGCCTGCCATGTCTAAAAATGCGGCGCCTTGTGTCTGGGCAGTGAGCGCATTCACAGCGGCAAAGGCCAGCATGTGCGGCAAGTGGCTGACTGCGGCAAACGTGGCGTCATGTGCTTCGGGTGTCATCGTGCTGACGTGGCTGCCAATGGCGGCCCACACCTCATGCGCGGCTTGCAAGCGGTGAATGCCTGTTTGGGGTTGTGGCGTAAGAATGGTGCGACGGTCTTGGTAAAGCGAAGCCTCTGCGTGCTCAATGCCTGCCACTTCTTTGCCCGCAATTGGGTGGGCGGGCACAAAACACGACAAGCGTTCGCCCAAGGTGGCTTGCGCGGCAGCCATCACATCGCACTTGGTGGAACCTACGTCCATCAGCAAGGTGCTGGGTTGCAACACATCGCGCATGGCGGCAAAGCTGTCGTGCATCGCGCCCACGGGCACGGCCAGCAATACGAGGTCAGCGCCTTGCACGGCCTCGGCCACGCTGGCGCAGGCTTGGTCGATGACTTGGAGTTCAACGGCGCGTTGGCGGGTTTTTTCA
Source organism: Comamonadaceae bacterium (assembly GCA_947373245.1). Taxonomy (GTDB): domain Bacteria; phylum Pseudomonadota; class Gammaproteobacteria; order Burkholderiales; family Burkholderiaceae_C; genus Limnohabitans. The sequence goes on along the minus strand of CANBWY010000093.1, from coordinate 3,174 downwards.
GAAGCGCTGAAACCGGCGATGTGCCTGATCAGCCCCGCTTTGCGCAAAGCCAGTGCGAATGAGCCGCCCATCAGGCCGCAGCCGATGAGCGCCAGTTTGTCGAATCGCGGTGTCTGCTGCGATTCGGGCGTCATTCCGAAACTGGGTAAGAACCCAAGACCTTGTAGAACGCGCACAAGCCTTGCAGCTCTTGCAGCGCTGCTGCCACATGGGGCTGGCTGATGTGGCCTGCAATGTCGATGTAGAAGTAGTACTCCCACTGGCCCGATTTGGCAGGGCGCGATTCAAAGCGGGTCATCGAGACGCCGTTGTTTTTGAGCGGCACCAACAAGTCGTGCACAGCACCCGGGCGATTGGGCACCGACACCACCAAGCTGGTGCAGTCGTTGCCCGACGCGGGGGGCGTGGCCAAAGTTTGGGGCAGCGCGATGACAGCAAAGCGTGTGCGGTTGTAGGCCTCGTCTTGGATGGCGTGGTGCACGATGTGCAGGCCAAACTGGCTGGCCGCGCGTTCGCTGGCCAACGCAGCCCAAGCCGGGTTGCTGGCCGCCAAGCGGGCGCCTTCGGCGTTGCTGGCAACGGCGCGGCGTTCGACATGTGGCAGGTGTTGCGACAGCCAGCCTTGGCATTGGGCCAACGCTTGTGGGTGGGCCATGACCACTTCAATGCCAGCGTCGGAGTTGCTTTGGCGCATCAGGTTGTGACGCACCAGCAAGCTGACTTCGCCCACCACATGCACGGGCGAACGCAAGAACAAATCGAGTGAACGAGCCACCACGCCTTCGGTGGAATTTTCCATGCCGACCACACCGTATTGGGCGGTGCCCGCAGCGGTGGCGTGGAACACTTCGTCGAAGTTGGCGCAGTAAATCAGGTTGGCGGCGCTGCCAAAGAACTCAATCGCGGCTTGTTCGCAAAACGTGCCTTGGGGGCCGAGCACCGCCACGCGTTGTGGGGCTTCGAGTGCCAGACAAGCCGACATGATTTCGCGCCAGATGGCGGCGATGTGTTCGTTTTTCAGCGGCCCGGGGTTGGCCTGGGTAATTTTGTCAATCACTTGCGCCACGCGATCGGGGCGAAAGAAAGGCGAGCCTTCGGCGCGTTTGATTTCGCCAACAAGTTCTGCCACTTTGGCACGGTCGTTGACCAGTTGCAGCAGCTGTTTGTCGAGTGCGTCAATTTGCACACGCAAAGCGCCAAGGGCGTCTGACTGGATGGGTTGTTGGCTCATGGCGGTTTTAGGCTTGTGTTCTTTCAAACGCTTGCATGTAGTTCAGCAGCGCTTGCACGCCTTCAATGGGCATGGCGTTGTAGATGCTGGCGCGCATGCCGCCGACCGACTTGTGGCCTTTGAGCTGCAACAACCCTGCTTCTTTGGCCCCGGCCAAAAATGCGTCGTTGCGCGACGCATCAGCCAAAAAGAACGGCACGTTCATGCGCGAGCGGCAGTCGTGCGCGACCTTGTTGCTGTAGAAGCTGGAGTTGTCTAAGAAGTCATACAACAGCTTGGCTTTGGCGATGTTGCGTTGCGCCATTGCGGCGACTCCAGACCATTGGCCTTCTTTTTGGCGTTTCAGCCATTGGAAAGTAAGGCCCGCCATGTAAATGCTGTAGGTGGGCGGCGTGTTGTACATCGAGCCGTGGTCGGCCACGGTTTTGTAGTCGAACGCGCTAGGGCAAACTTTGAGCGCGTGGCCCAGCAGGTCTTCGCGCACGATGACCAGTGTCACGCCAGCAGGGCCGATGTTCTTTTGCGCGCCACCAAACGCCACGCCCACTTTGGACCAGTCGATGCTGCGTGAGAGCACATGCGATGAAAAGTCGATCACCAGTGGCGCATCAGAGCCCAAGGCTTTGAGATCGGGCAGGCTTTGAAACTCTACGCCGTGGATGGTTTCGTTGGTGCAGATGTGCACGTATTGCGCACCTTTGCTCAGTTGCCATTGCGCAGGAGCGGGCAGTGTTGTGAAATGGCTGTCAGCGCCGGTGGCTGCCAAATGTGGCGTGCAGTATTTGCCCGCTTCTTTGTATGACTTCTCACTCCAGCTGCCCGTCACCACCACATCGACGGTTTCGCCACGTGAGAGGTTCAAGGGCACGATGGCGTTTTCGGCCAAACCCCCACCTTGCATGAACAAGATTTTGAAATGGGCAGGTACGGCCAACAGCTCGCGCACATCGGCTTCGGCTTGCTCGTAAATGCTGATGAACTCTTTACCGCGATGGCTCATTTCCATCACGCTCATGCCGCTGCCGTTCCAATCGGTCATCTCGGCGGCGGCTTGTTGCAGCACCTCCAGCGGCATCGCCGCTGGGCCAGCAGAAAAGTTAAAGGGGCGATTCATGCGCGAATCAACCTTCGCTGGATGCGTCAGTGCCATCTTCAGCGCTGTCGTCCTCTGCACCTTCGCTGAAGTGAGCATTGGCATCGTTTTCGACAATGCGTTGCAAGCCGCTGAGCTTGGCGCCTTCGTCCAAACCGATCAAGGTCACGCCTTGTGTGGCACGGCCCATTTCGCGAATTTCAGCCACGCGGGTGCGCACCAACACGCCGGTGTCGGTGATGAGCATGATTTCGTCGTCGGCTTGCACCAAGGTGGCCGCCACGACTTTGCCGTTGCGCTCGGATTGCTGGATGGCAATCATGCCTTTGGTGCCCCGACCGTGGCGGGTGTATTCGCTGATGTTGGTGCGTTTGCCGTAGCCGTTTTCAGTGGCAGTCAAGACGCTGGCGCGTGCCACCGTGTCGTCAGCCACGGCGCTTGGGTCTTCTTGTTCAGACACCAACATGGCGATGACGCTTTGACCTTCTTCGATCATCATGCCGCGCACACCGCGGGCGCTGCGACCCAGGGGGCGCACGTCGTTTTCATCAAAGCGAACGGCTTTGCCTCCGTCGCTGAACAGCATCACGTCGTGTTTGCCGTCGGTCAAGGCGGCGCCAACCAAGAAATCACCCTCGTCCAAGTTGACAGCGATGATGCCGCCCTTGCGTGGGTTGTTGAACTCGTCGAGCGAGGTCTTTTTGACGGTGCCCATGGAGGTGGACATGAACACAAATTGGTTTTCGGGGAAGGTGCGTGCCTCGCCGGTGAGGGCCAAGACCACGTTGATTTTTTCGCCTTCTTGCAAGGGGAACATGTTGACGATGGGGCGACCGCGTGAACCGCGTGA
>CANBWY010000092.1 GCA_947373245.1 Comamonadaceae bacterium | reverse complement strand
GCGCGCGACATGATGGGGGGCAATGGCATCTCTGATGAGTTCGGCGTGGCCCGGCATTTGGTGAACTTGGAGGTGGTCAATACCTACGAAGGTACGCACGATGTGCACGCCTTGATCTTGGGCCGAGCCATCACCGGCATTGCGGCGTTTAGCAACTAAGGCTGGGTCATCAAGAGATCAATGCGCTAAGAAAAAAGGGCCGCCATGTTTTGCATGGCGGCCCTTTGCGTTGGTGTGGTGTTTAAGCGTACTCAGCCAACGCAGTTTTCATCTTTTTCATGGCTGCCACTTCGATTTGACGAATGCGCTCGGCGCTCACACCGTACTCGGCGGCCAAGTCGTGCAGCGTCATACCGCCTGAACCGTTGTCTTGCACCTTGAGCCAGCGCTCTTCCACGATGCGGCGGCTGCGTTCGTCCAGCACGTCCAAGGCCGCAGTAATGCCATCAGAGGCCATCACATCGCGTTCGTGTGCCGCGATCATGGCAGTGGGCTCGTGGTTCAAGTCGGTCAAGTAGGCGATGGGGCCAAAGGCCTCGTCGCTGTCTTCGTTGGGTGTGGGGTCTAGCAACACATCGCCGCCCGACATGCGCATTTCCATCTCCAGCACTTCTTCGGGCTTGACCTTGAGCTTGTTCGCCACCGCCTTCACCTCTGTGGGGTTGAGCGTGTTGCGGTGCGTCGCGTCAGCCGCATCGGCTTTGAACCCTTGTTTCATGGAGCGCAGGTTGAAAAACAGTTTGCGCTGGGCTTTGGTGGTGGCCACTTTGACCATGCGCCAGTTTTTCAAAATGTATTCGTGAATTTCGGCCTTGATCCAGTGCATGGCGTAGCTCACCAAGCGCACGCCTTGGTCAGGGTCGAAGCGTTTGACCGCTTTCATCAACCCGATGTTGCCTTCTTGAATCAGGTCAGCGTGGGGCAGGCCATAGCCCAAGTATTGGCGCGACACCGAAACCACCAAACGCAGGTGTGAGAGCACCAGCTTTCCCGCGGCTTCTAGGTCGTTGTTGTCCTTGAGTTGGCGCGCGAACGTTTGCTCTTGCTCCAGCGTGAGCATGGGCAAGCGATTGGCGGCCGTGATGTAGGCGTCTAAGTTGCCCAGCGATGGGACCAATGCCCATGGGTTAGAAACGGCGAAGGGCTGTTGTGTCAAAGTCGTCATTTTTGTACTCCTTTCGGATAACGTACTTCTATATTAGCACTCTAGCGGGAAGAGTGCCAAATCTTCGCTGAAATATAAGTAATAACCCTAGGACTTGTCGATGGGTTGGCGTTTTAGCCCAAGAGGGCGTCCGCAAATTCTTGGGCGTTGAAGGTTTCAAGGTCTTCGACGGCTTCGCCCACGCCAATGAAATACACCGGCACAGCAGCGCCGCCGGCTGCCGCACGGCTTTGGCCCCAAAGCGCAATGGCGGCCAGCACGCCACCTTTGGCGGTGCCGTCGAGCTTGGTGACGATGAGGCCGGTCAAGCCCAGCGTTTCATCAAAGGCCTTGACTTGGGCGAGGGCGTTTTGGCCGGTGTTGCCATCAATCACCAGCAATACTTCGTGCGGACCGGTGGGGTCGGCCTTTTGCACCACGCGTTTGATTTTTTTCAGTTCTTCCATCAAATGGAGCTGGGTTGGCAAACGCCCGGCGGTGTCGACCAGCACCACGTCTTTGCCACGGGCACGGCCTGCGGTGACGGCATCAAAGCTGACGGAGGCGGGGTCGCCACCTTCTTGGCTGACGATTTCCACCGTGTTGCGTGTGGCCCAAATGGCCAGTTGCTCGCGCGCGGCGGCGCGGAAGGTATCTGCGGCAGCCAACAGCACCGAGGCACCGCTGTCGCTCAAATGGCGGGTGAGCTTGCCAATCGAGGTGGTTTTGCCCGCGCCGTTGACGCCTGCGACCATGATGATGGTGGGTTTGTGTGCACCAATGGTCAGCGGCTTTTCCAAAGGCTTGAGCAACAGGGCGATGGATGCAGCCAGCAAGGCCTTGACGGCCGATGGCTCGGTGGTGCTGGTGTCTTTGACGCGTTGTTTCAAGTCGGCCAACAAATACGTGGTGGCTTGTACGCCCGCATCGGCCATGAGCAAGGCGGTTTCGAGTTCTTCGTAAAGCGCATCGTCGATCTTGGTGCCCGTGAACACGGTGCTGATGCTTTGTCCCGTGCGACGCAGGCCTGTGCCCAAACGGGCCATCCAGCTTTCGCGCGGGCGCTTGGCGTTGGGGGGCGTGGTTTCTGGCGCGGCTGCGTTCGCAACCGTAGCGCTGGGGGCGGCAGGCGAGCTCAAGCCCGAGATTTTTTTCTTAAAGAAGCTAAACATGTGTAGGGGTTTCTAGAATGAGTCCATTCTATGAAAACCCGCACACCTACCCCTTTCTCTACGCCGACTGCCAAAGCAGCACCCGCCAAACCGCACAAAGGTGCGGGAGAGGTGCGCATCATTGGTGGCGAATGGCGCCGTACCAAGCTGCCCGTGGTCCTCAGGCCTGGTCTGCGCCCTACACCCGACCGTGTGCGCGAAACCTTGTTCAACTGGCTGGGGCAGTCATTGTTGGGTTGGCGTTGTGTGGACCCCTTTGCAGGCACAGGTGCCTTGGGCTTTGAAGCGGCCTCCCGTGGCGCCGCCCATGTGCAGATGTGCGAACTCGACACCGCTTTGGTCACGCAGCTCAGCGCGCAAGTCAACCGCCTCAAGGCCAGCCATGTGCATGTGCTTCGCATGGATGGGGTGGCGTGTTTGAAGCAGCTCAGCCCGTCCAGCGTGGATTTGATTTTCATCGATCCACCGTTTGACAGTGCTTTGTTTGAGCCCGCGTTGCAAGCCGCCGCCAAGGCTGTGAAGGTTGATGGTTTTGTCTACCTCGAAGCCCCGGCTGCGTGGGCAGATGAGCAGCTGGCGCCCATGGGCCTCACACTGCACCGTCACCTCAAAGCGGGTGCTGTGCATGCGCACGTGTTGCGCCGAATTGCATAATCAGTTTTGACCTTTAGAAATACGTAGGAGCGCCCATGCCCAAGCAAGTCGTCGCCATTTACCCCGGCACGTTTGACCCCATCAGCTTGGGCCATGAAGACATCGTGTTGCGCGCGGCCGCACTGTTTGACAAAGTCATCTTGGCGGTGGCCACGGCGCACCACAAAAAAACCTTGTTCACCTTGGACGAGCGCATGGATATGGCGCGCGTTGCCATGGTGGCGCACCCCAATGTGGTTGTGGTGCCCTTCACAGGTCTGGCCCGTGACTTTGTGCGCGCCCATCAAGCCACGGTGATGGTGCGCGGTGTGCGTACCGTGACCGACTTTGACTACGAGTTCCAACTCGCCGGCATGAACCGCGAGTTGATGCCTGAGGTGGAAACGGTGTTCCTCACACCCAGCGCCAAATACCAATTTATTTCCAGCACGTTTGTGCGTGAAATTTCTTTGCTGGGCGGAGAGGGCGATGGTCAAAACTTGGTCTCGCCCGGTGTGTACACGCGTTTGATGGCCAAGAAAGCAGCGGCTTGACTGACTTTTTGCTGATTCGCCACGGCGAGACTGACTGGAACCGCGAGCTGCGCTTTCAAGGCCAGCTAGATGTGCCACTCAACGAGATAGGCTTGCAGCAAGCCCAGCGTTTGAAAACTCGTATGGCGCAAGCCTTGGCCGAGTGGCAAGCGCAGGGCCGTGCACCCACGCGCTTGATCAGTAGCGATTTGTTACGCGCCCAACAAACGGCGCAGCCCATGGCCGAGGTGTTGGGTCACGCTTGCCTCTTGGATGTGGGTTTGCGCGAGCAGTGCTTTGGTCTGTTTGAAGGCATGCGTAGCCCCGACATTCAAGCCCAGCATCCGCAAGCGTGGCAGCGTTGGTTGGCCTTTGATGCGGACAACGCGGTGGTGGGCGCCGAGAGCACGCGCGTGTTCCACGCCCGCGTCATTAGCGCACTGCAAGCGTTGGCCCATCAATACGCAGGTGAGCATGTGGTGGTGGTCACGCATGGCGGCGTGCTCGACATGGTGTGGCGTCACGCGCAAGCCTTGTCACTCAGCGGGCCGCGTGTGTGTGATATCCCTAACGCAGGCTTGAACCAAGTCGCTTGGAGCGACCATGGGCTGCACATTCAAGTGTGGGCGGATACGGCACATTTGGCTGACTTGCCCGAGCAGCCCTTGTACAGCCAAAAACGTTTGAGCGAAGTCCACGCGAAGGCAACGGACGATGGCTTGGTTTAGTAACCTCACGCCACAACGGTGCGGCACAACGCCGCTTCACAACCACTGACCAGGTGTGGTTGATCCCCAGCGGGGATAATTAGAAATTCCCCTAGCCTTGTGACGGATTTTTTATGGCCTTGATGATCACCGACGAATGCATCAACTGCGATGTGTGTGAGCCCGAGTGCCCGAACCAAGCCATCTTCTTAGGGCCAGAGATTTATGAAATCAACCCCGACCAATGCACCGAATGCGTGGGTCATTTTGATGAACCGCAGTGCGTGCAGGTCTGCCCTGTGGCTTGCATTCCCGTCAACCCGCAACGCGTGGAAGGGCGTGATGCTTTGTTGGCAAAGTTTCGCCTTTTGCAACAAGCCGCCTCATAAGTCTTTTGATTAATTGGCCGATGGCAACGCTGTGGCGTTGCCTTTCTTTTTCGACGGCGCGTTAGGGTCTTTGGCTGTGAAGTAGGGGCTGAAGGGCTTGCGCATGCGTCTGCCTTGGCTGGGCATGGGGTTGCGCTCGGGACTGTGATTCGGGTTGACGTGATTGGCCGATGGATTGAACCGAACGGGGGCATTTTGTGCCGCTTGATGCTCTGCTAGCAGGCGTTTCTTCTCTAAGAGGTCCGCTTCTTGCAGGTCATTTGCAACACGGGGTGGTTTGTCAGGTGCCCGATCGCGAAGTGCCGCGCTTGCTTTGATTTCCGACGGTGGCCCGTTGGTGCATTGGTCCGAAGCGCTGTACGCGTTGCCACATCGGTAGACGGTGTCAGCATGGGTGGATGCCGCTACGAGCAGCATGCATAAAACTGTAACGAGGCACTTGGCGTGTATAGGCGTCGCGAAGTTAGCTTGCGGCAGTGCCTTTCGCTGGTGTGTGTTCGGCATCAAGAGCTCCCGTTATTTCGGTGCCAGGCAACTTGGCCGGCCGAGGGGGTTTGGGTCGGGGCGGCTTGGCGGTGTGAATCATTTGCGTGGCTTTCACCATGTCACCCGAGAGCAAATGTGGCAGAGCCAAGCTGGTGCGTGTGATGCAGTCCTCGATGGCTGTCCGTTGGTCTGGGTCTGGTTTTTTCAGCACCCAGTTCGCCACTTCTGATTTCACACCCGGATGGCCAATGCCAATGCGCAGTCGCCAGTATTGGTCTGTGCCGAGTTGTGCATGAATGTCTCGCAGGCCATTGTGGCCCGCGTGGCCGCCGCCGAGTTTGAGTTTGGCTTCGCTAGGCGTGATGTCCAACTCGTCGTGGACCACCAAAATTTCTTCTGGCTGAATTTTGAAGAAGCGTGCCAAGGCCCCCACCGATTTGCCCGAGAGGTTCATGAACGTTTGGGGTTCGAGCAACCACACGTTCTCGCCTTTGACGGAGGTTCGCGCCACCAAACCGTGGTACGCACGGTCGGGCTGCAGCGTCACCTTGAGGTCGCGTGCGACGGTGTCTATCCACCAAAAGCCTGCGTTGTGGCGCGTGGCTTCGTATTCAGGGCCGGGGTTACCTAGGCCAACGAGGAGCTTGATCATGTGTGGATTATTCCAAAGCAAAACGGCCCACCGAGGTGGGCCGTTCAAAGCAATCGATAACAATTACTAAGAAGAGTGATTACTTCTTCTTTTTGTTGTCGCCAGCAGCTGCGGCGGCTTCTTGCGCAGTCGGTGCTTCAGCCTTTGTTGCAACCACGGCCACCAACACGGGGTTCGATGTGCCAGGTGCCACAACCGTCACGCCTGCGGGCAGGGTGATGTCTTTGGCATGCAAAGAGTGACCTTTGGTCAAGTTGCTCAAGTCCACAGCGATGAATTCTGGCAAATCTTTTGGCATGCAAGAGATTTCCAATTCAGTGGCGATGTGGTTGATCAAGCATTGGTCAGCTTTGACTGCTGGGGAGTTTTCTTCGCCAGAGTAGTGCAAAGGCACTTTTTTCTTCATCTTGGTGTTGGCATCGATGCGTTGGAAATCGATGTGCAAGACGAGTTGCTTGAAGGGGTGGTATTGCACGTTGCGCAACAACACTTCGGTTGTTGTGCCAGCGTGTTCCATCTGCAAGACAGAAGCGTGGAACGCTTCTTTCTTCAAGGCGTGCCACAAAGCGTTGTGATCGAGTTCGATCAACGCGGGTTCAGCGGTGCCACCATAGACGATGCCAGGTGTACGGCCAGTGATACGCAGACGG
>CANBWY010000091.1 GCA_947373245.1 Comamonadaceae bacterium | reverse complement strand
CGCCGCCGCGATCTCCCCGAAGGCACAGACTTTTGGGACTTTGATTGCAAATTCGGTCTGACCGAAGAAGCCGCCGAAGTGGTGCACTTGGCCAACGTCATCACCTGCATCGACAACGCAGTGGCCAACCAAGCCACGCAGTTTTACGTTGAACTTTTAGCCAAGCCCGGCGTGCGCACCAAGCGCGCTGCCAGCGAGGCACGCGAACAGCAAGAACGTCATGCGTTTGACGGCCTCGACGACGGCGACGACTAAACCAGCCGGGTGGTTTTTGTTTAAGGCTTTTGCTGTTCAACTTGTGCGGCAGCGGCCCGCAACTTGTCTTTCTTGCTCGGACGTTTGCCTTTGATACCGCCTGTCCCATCATTCAGCGTTGACACAGGGGGCGGAACGTCGGTTGGCTCGAAGCCTTCCAGCACTTCGAGTGGCAGCTGCACTTCAACGCGTTTTTGAATCAGCTGCCAATGCGCCAGCGTGGCGGCGGTGACAAAGCTCACCGCTTCGCCACTTGCGCCCGCACGGCCTGTGCGACCAATGCGGTGGGTGTAGTCGGTGGCGGAGCGCGGTAGGTCGTAATTGACCACCACGGGCAGTTGCGCGATGTCGATGCCACGCGCGGCAAGATCGGTGGTGACCACCACTTCCCAACGTTCTTCTTTGAATTCGGCCAGTACATCTTGACGCGCACCTTGGCTCATCTCGCCATGAAACGCGGTGGCAAACACACCGGCTTTGTAGAGCTTGTTGGCCACATGCTCACACGCGTAGCGCGTGGCAACGAACACCAACACACGCTTCCACGCGTGGGTTTTGATGAGGTGGCGCAGCAAAGCCGTGCGGCTTTTTTCGTCCACTGAAATAGCGCGCTGCGCAATGTCAGGCGCGTGCGCTTGCGTGTGCGCGATGGTGATGCGCGCAGGGTTGTGCAGCAGCGCCTCGGCCAAAGTTTGTACCGCGGGCTCGAAGGTGGCGCTGAACAACAGGTTTTGTCGCTTGACGGGCAGGAGCGCCAGCACGCGTTGCAACTCTTCGGCAAAGCCGAGGTCGAGCAAGCGGTCGGCTTCGTCCAACACCAGGTGCTGCACGTGGCCCAAATTCAAAGCGTTGTGGTCCACGATGTCTAGCAAGCGACCGGGCGTGGCCACCACCACATCAGCACCGCTGCGCAAGCTCATCATTTGTGGGTTGATGGACACGCCACCAAACAAAGTGCCGACCTTGATGGATTGCGCTAAAGGCCGCGCCAAATCGCGCAACACGTCGCTCACTTGTGTGGCGAGTTCGCGTGTGGGCACAAGCACCAGCACTTGGGTGATGCGTTTTTTAGGCGCTTCGTCACGCGAAGCAGCCGTCGCCATGAGCAGTTGCAGCACGGGCAACACATACGCTGCCGTTTTGCCAGAACCGGTTTGCGCGGTGGCCAATACATCGCGGCCATTCAACACATGGCCAATGGCCTCGACTTGTACTGGGGTGGGTGCAACAAAGCCCGCTTGGGCCGCAGAGCTTTGCAGCTCGGCGTTGAGGCCGAGTTGGGCGAACGTCATGGACGCGTTGTCGTGGTGGTCAATGTTCAATGGATGCGATCAATGACGGAAGTGACGCACACCGGTGAACACCATCGCCACGCCACGCTCGTTGGCGGCAGCTATGACTTCTGGGTCGCGCATGGAGCCACCGGGCTGGACCACGCAGGTCGCGCCCGCGTCCACCACCACATCGAGGCCATCACGGAAGGGGAAGAAAGCATCGCTCGCCACCACGGTGTGTTGCAGGCTGAGCTTGGCAGCTTCGGCCTTGATGCTGGCAATGCGGGCCGAGTCGAGGCGGCTCATTTGACCTGCGCCCACGCCACGGGTCTGTCCGTTTTTGCAGAACACGATCGCATTGGATTTGACGAACTTGGCCACTTTCCAAGCGAACAACAAGTCGTTGAGTTCTTCGGGAGTTGGTTGTTTGACAGTGACGATCTTGAGGTCAGCCAAAGCCAACTCGTGGTTGTCGGCGCTTTGCAGCAACAGGCCCGAGCCCACGCGCTTGGTTTCCAAGGCGTTGCGCACGTTGCCGTAATTGGCAGGCAAGGCGATTTTCATCAAGCGCACGTTCACTTTGCTCTTGAACACGTCCAGCGCTTCGGCGCTGAAGTCGGGTGCCATCAGCACTTCGACAAATTGTTTGCTCACCGCTTCGGCTGCGGCTTTGTCCACAGGGCGGTTGAACGCGATGATGCCGCCAAACGCGCTGGTGGGGTCGGTTTGGAAAGCCTTGCTGTAGGCCTCCAGCGGGTTTGCGCCCACGGCAACGCCGCAGGGGTTGGCGTGTTTGACGATGACGCAGGCCGCGCCCTGTGCAGGGTCGCCGTTGGCGCCCGTGTCAAAGCTCTTCACGCATTCCCACGCAGCGTCTGCGTCAGCGATGTTGTTGTAGCTGAGTTCCTTGCCTTGCAGCTGCACGCCAGTAGCAAGCGATCCTGCGGCGGGAGCGAGGTCGCGGTACCAAGCCGCTTGTTGGTGGCTGTTTTCGCCGTAGCGCAGGTCTTGCACTTTGACGTATTGCTCGTTGAACTGGCCGCTGAATTGGGCGCGCTCGGGCACGTATGCTTCGCTGAGTTTTTCAGCTTCAAAGTTCACGCTCGACAAGTAGTTGCTGATCGCGCCGTCGTATTGGCTGATGCGGTTAAAGGCAGCCACGGACAAAGCAAAGCGCAGTTTGTCGCTGAGTTTGCATTGACCTTGAGCCTTTGATGCTTTGAGCTCTGCGATCACCGCTGGGTATTGGCTGGCGTCGGTGACGATGCCCACGTCTTTCCAGTTCTTGGCGGCAGAGCGCACCATGGCGGGGCCGCCGATGTCGATGTTTTCAATCGCGTCGGCCAGCGTGCAGCCGGGCTTGGCCACAGTGGCTTCAAACGGATAGAGGTTAACGATCAGCAAGTCAATCGTGGCTATGCCGTGCGCCTGCAAAGCCGCCATGTGCTCGGGCGTGTCGCGACGCGCCAGCAAACCGCCGTGCACTTTGGGGTGCAAGGTTTTGACGCGGCCATCCAGCATTTCGGGGAAACCTGTGACTTCGGCCACTTCTGTCACTGGCAAGCCTTGTTCGGCCAAGAGTTTGGCAGTGCCACCGGTGGAGATGAGGCCCACGCCCAAGGCGTGCAGTTCACGCGCGAGTTCGACGATGCCGGTTTTGTCAGAGACGGAGATGAGTGCTTTCATTGGAGGGCAGTCTTATTTGATGAGTTTGTGATCGAGAAGTTTTTTACGCAGCGTGTTGCGGTTGAGCCCCAACCATTCGGCAGCGCGTGACTGGTTGTGGTCGGCTTGCTGCATGACAATTTCAAGCAGCGGCTTTTCGACCACGCGCACCATCATGTCGTGCATGTTGTCGGGCTCAGTGCCTTTGAGGTCGCGGAAATAGGTTTCGAGGCTGGCACGCACCACCTCTTCAATGTGTTTTTTACTCATGCAAAGCTAACGGTTCTACGGATAAAACAGGCGCGGGCAAGCGCTCGTGCGCTTGCGCCAAATCGTCGAAAAAAGCAGCTACAGCGCGGTGTTGCGATGCGCTGTCTTCTAGGGTGTTCATGTGTTGGCGAAACGCCTCGCCACTGGGCAAACTGCGGATGTACCAAGCAATGTGTTTGCGGGCGCTGCGCACGCCAGTGCGCTCGCCATACAGGGCGTAGTGCTCGTCCAAGTGCGCCAGCAACAAGCGGCTCACCTCTTCCACCAAAGGTTGCGCCAAGTGCTCGCCCGTAGCCAAGTAGTGCGCGATTTCGCGGAATATCCAAGGACGCCCTTGCGCGGCGCGGCCAATCATCAGCGCATCAGCGCCGGTGAGCTTTAAAACTTCTTTGGCTTTCTCGGGCGAATCAATGTCGCCATTGGCCACCACGGGTATGCGCACGGCTTGCTTGACGGCGGTGATGGTGTCGTACTCGGCCAAGCCTTTGTAGCCTTGCTCGCGGGTGCGGCCATGCACGGTGATCATCTGTACGCCTAGGCTTTCAGCGGCGCGTGCCAAGGCCACGGCGTTTTTGTGTTCGTCGCACCAGCCGGTGCGCATCTTTAACGTGACGGGCACGTTGTGGGGCTGCGCGGCATCAACCACGGCCTGCACGATAGACATGGCCAAGGGCTCGTCTTGCATCAAAGCGGAGCCAGCCCATTTGTTGCACACCTTCTTAGCGGGGCAACCCATGTTGATGTCGATGATTTGCGCGCCACGCTCAATGTTGTACACCGCCGCCTCGGCCATCATGGCCGCATCGGTGCCGGCAATTTGAACGGCAATCGGGCCGCTCTCGCCCGTGTGGTCAGCGCGGCGCGAGGTTTTGAGGCTAGTCCACAAGTCTTTGCGCGAGGTGACCATTTCGCTCACCGCATAGCCCGCCCCCAACTGCTTGCACAGCATGCGAAACGGCCGGTCGGTCACGCCAGCCATCGGCGCGACAAACAGGTTGTTTGCCAGTGTGAATTGACCGATGTGCATGGGATGGCGAGAAGTGAGTGGTGCTTAAAAAGGAGGCGCAATTGTACCTGCTGAATTTTTCAGCAGGCGATTGATGAATGACCATTTCGTTAGCGTTTGCAATGATTGACGTCATCGCTCACTACACTTGAAGCATGGAAATTTGGATGCAATCTGTGCTCGCGGCTTTGGCCCTGCCCGAATACGGCTTGAGCACCGTATTTGTGGTGTCGCTGGTGTCGGCCACCTTGCTGCCGCTGGGCTCAGAGCCCGTGGTATTTGGCTTGATCAAACTCAACCCCGAATTGTTTTGGCCCGTTATTTTTGTAGCTACCGCTGGCAACACCGTGGGCGGTGCCATTAGCTGGTGGATGGGCAACGGCATGCACAAGATGAGCGACCAGCTGCGTCACACACACACCACCGGCCACGAAGCCCGCGCCTTGCGCTGGCTGTTTGCGATGGGTCCCAAAGCCTGCCTGTTGAGTTGGCTGCCCGGCGTGGGCGACCCGTTGTGCGCAGTCGCTGGCTGGATGCGCCTGCCCTTTTGGCCGTGCGTGGCCTACATGGCGGTGGGGAAGTTTGTGCGGTATGTGGTGATGACGAGCGGCTTGCTTTGGGTGTTTCCGATTTCAAATGCCACTTAGTTAAATCAAAAAACTCATCTCTATCGCTGTGTTGGCAACTGCCGCAAGCTGCGCCAGTGCTCAATGGTATGGAGAGCTAACTTATGTTTCTGCAACTACAAAATACTCAAGTTCCAACACAAATATTGAATCAAATCCAAAATCCATTGGAGCTTATATTGGCTATCAACTTAACGATAACTTTGCGGCCGAAGGACTAATTGTTACTGGCATTGGGGGGACAGACGTCAAAGTAAACGGAGCCAGCCAAAACAATCCCGTTACAGCAAAGACAGATTATTTGTATGGTGCTTTTGTTAAAGCCAAAAACAATTTAAGTGAAGAAGTTGAGGTTTTTGGTCGCTTAGGTTATCTAGAGGGAAAAACCACATCGTCAAACACTTCGGCATCCTCATCCACAGTTAAAGGCGACTGGGCATATGGCTTAGGCACAAACTACTATGTGAACAAAAAAACTTATGTAAGTGCAAGCTGGATGAGCCTCTACAACAAAGAAAATGTTAAATCTAGCGGCTGGACAATCGGACTTGGTTTCAAGTTTTAATAGCAAAAATCAGATAGTGGTTTTCTGAGTCACATTCCAAATAAAAAGCCGCTCACTGAGCGGCTTCTCTTTTGGGTGCAAAGCAGCGGCTTAAGAGCTGAACAAGAAGTTCATCACATCGCCATCTTTCACCACGTATTCCTTGCCTTCGGCGCGCATCTTGCCAGCGTCTTTGGCGCCTTGTTCGCCTTTGAAGGCGATGAAGTCGTCAAACGCGATGGTCTGGGCGCGGATGTAGCCCTTTTCGAAGTCGGTGTGAATCACGCCAGCCGCTTGTGGGCCGGTGTCGCCCACGTGGATGGTCCAAGCGCGCACTTCTTTCACGCCAGCGGTGAAGTAGGTTTGCAGGCCCAGCAAGGTGTAGGCCGAACGAATCAAGCGGTTCAAGCCCGGCTCGTCTTGCCCCAGTTCTTTGAGGAACTCCAGGCGGTCGGCGTCTTCCATCTCAGACAACTCGGCTTCGATCTTGGCGCAGATCGCCACCACGGGCGCGTTTTGCGCTTGGGCAAAGGCCTTGAGGCGGTCAAGGAATGGGTTGTTCTCGAAGCCATCCTCAGACACATTGGCCACAAACATGGCAGGCTTGGCCGTGATGAAGAAGAACTGCTTGAGTTCAGCGCGCTCTTCTTTGCTGAAGTCGATGGTGCGCACGGGCTTGGTGTCGTTGAGCGCGGTTTGGCACTTCTCCAGAATCGCCATTTGCTTGACGGCCTCTTTGTCGCCAGAGCGGGCAATCTTGCTCACACGGTGAATCGCTTTTTCCACGGCAGCCAAGTCGGCCAAGCACAGCTCAGTCTGGATGACTTCGATGTCAGCAATGGGGTCCACCTTGTTGGCCACGTGGATCACGTTGTCGTCTTCAAAGCAACGCACCACATTGACGATGGCATCGGTTTCACGGATGTGGGCCAAGAACTTGTTGCCCAAGCCTTCGCCCGTGCTGGCACCGGCCACCAGACCGGCAATGTCCACAAATTCCACAATGGCAGGCACCACGCGCTCTGGAATGATGATGTCCGACAGCTGTTTCAAGCGCGTATCAGGCACCTCGACCACGCCCGTGTTGGGCTC
>CANBWY010000090.1 GCA_947373245.1 Comamonadaceae bacterium | reverse complement strand
TGCGTTTGTAGAGCACTTTGTATCAGCCCTTCACTGAGAAATTAAATTGGCCGTTGTCGTCTTGGGTCAGCGCCAGCGATTGGGTGGCGGGCAATGCCACACGCGCCGCGGCGTAGTCGGCTTGAATCGGTAGTTCGCGGCCACCACGGTCCACCAACACCGCCAGTTGCACATGGGCAGGGCGACCGTAGTCAAACAACTCGTTGAGCACGGCGCGAATGGTGCGGCCGGTGTAGAGCACATCATCCAGCACGATGAGGTGTGCGCCGTTCACTTCAAAAGGCAACTTGGTTTGGCCCCCATCGGCCAAGCCGCGTTTTGCAAAGTCATCGCGGTGCATGGCGGACGAGATGCTGCCCGCTTCGCCTTCAAGACCTAAATCTTTTTGTAAACGTGCGGCCAGCCAAGCACCACCCGAAGTGATGCCCACCAAACGCGTGGTGGGCGTGAGCAGGCTGCGCACACCTTTGAGCAGCTCGGTGTACAAGCTCTCTGCGTCCAGCATGAGGTTTCCGTGGGTACTCATAAGTTCTCTCGAAAAAATTGATTGAGGATGATGCAAGCCGATGCAGCGTCTGCATCTTTGGCGCCTTGACTGTGGGCTTCGGTGGTGCTGTAACGCTCGTCCACTTCAAACACGGGCAGGTTGAAACGTCCGTTCAACTGGCGTGCAAATTTTTTGGCCTTGGCCGTGTTCTCGTGCGCTGCGCCATCGGGGTGATACGGCACACCGACCACCAGCGCATCAGGCTGCCACTCGGCAATGCGCTTGGTGATGAGGGCCCAGCGCGCATCGCCTTCGGCATTCACCGTGGCTTGTGCTTGGGCGTCGCGCAACAGGCGGCTGCCATAGGCCACGCCGGTGCGTTTGACACCAAAGTCAAACGCGAGAAAAGATTGGAAGTGGGCGGGAACCTCGCTCATGAATGCCCCACCTCTGTTGAGAGCATCCACGACGCCAAGCCAAGCAAGGCCATGGCACGTTCATAGCGTTGTGCCACTGGTGTGTCAAAAATCACCGCCGGATCCGCCACCACCGTCAGCCAGCTGTTTTCGGCCAACTCTGACTCCAACTGACCTTCGC
The DNA here is from genome assembly GCA_947373245.1 of Comamonadaceae bacterium. GTDB lineage: Bacteria > Pseudomonadota > Gammaproteobacteria > Burkholderiales > Burkholderiaceae_C > Limnohabitans. The sequence goes on along the minus strand of CANBWY010000090.1, from coordinate 5,650 downwards.
CCCATGCCGAGTAGCCCAAGGAAATCAACACGCGCTTGGGGCCAGCGCCCATCGACAGGGCCTCGAGCACGTCTTTGGAGGTGGTCATCTCCAAGCCACCAGGAATGCGCATGGTGGAGGCGTAAACGGACTCTTTGTCGCTGACATGGCTGAGCGCTTCGGCTTCTTGGCTGGCAACATGCGCCGCCTTTGCAATCTCCTCCGACGCCGCCTGCGCATCACCCCACATGGCGTCATGCAACACAAAGCCACGTTCGGTGTGGACAGGGCCGCCTTGCAGCACGGGTGCGTTGCGCAAATCTTCGCGGTGCAAGGGCAAGTCGACTTTGTCGAACAAGTCTTCCATCGACAAGTCGCTGGGTTTGTTGATGAGCAAGCCGAGTGCGCCGCGCTTGTTGTGCTCACACACATAGACCACGCTCTTGGCGAAAGTGGCATCCTCCAAACTGGGCATGGCAATCAAAAAATGATGTGTCAGGTTGATGGAGGCAGAATCAGCGGTCATAAGCCAATTTTAAAGGGTGAACATGCCAAGCTCCTCACACCATGCCCCCCATGTGGCCAATGGGCTGATGTGGTTCCGTCGCGACCTGCGCGCATTTGACAACGCAGCGCTCTACCACGCGCTCACAAGCTGCAAGCAGGTGCACTGCGTGTTCGTGTTTGACAAGCCCATTTTGGACAGCCTGCCCCGACAGGACCGCCGCGTCGAATTCATCCGTGAATCGCTGGTGGCGCTGGATGCCGAACTGCACGCCGTGGCTGGCCAAGCCAGTGCAGGCCTGATCGTGCGCCATGCGGTGGCCGCCGAAGAGGTGCCGCGCTTGGCGCGTGAGTTAGGCGTGCAAGAGGTGTTTGCCAACCACGACGACGAGCCCGACGCACTGGCCCGCGACGCCCAGGTGCGCGGTGCTTTGGCGAACTTTGGCATTGGTTTTCAGACCTACAAAGACCACGTCATTTTTGAGCGCAGCGAGGTATTAACCCAAATGGGCAAGCCCTATGGCGTGTTCACACCCTACAAAAACGCGTGGCTGCAAAAGGTGAACGACTTCTACCTGAAGTCTTACCCCGTGGGCAAATACATCAAGGCTTTGGCCGCGCGACCCAAGGCCTACCAAATGCCCGTCCCCACTTTGGCCGAGATTGGCTTCGAGACCACCAACCTCAGCAGCTTGCACGTGCCCACGGGTAGCCCCGGTGGCTTGGCCTTGTTTGAAGACTTTTTTGACCGCATGGACCGCTACGACGACACGCGCAACTTCCCCGCCGTCAAAGGCCCCAGCTATTTGGGTGTGCATTTGCGTTTTGGCACAGTGTCCATTCGCCAACTGGCTTCGACCGCCTACCAGCGCATGCTGGCGGGATCGAAGGGCGCAGAGACCTGGCTGTCAGAACTGATTTGGCGCGATTTTTATCACCAAATCTTGCACCATCACCCGCGTGTGGTGACGGGTGCCTACAAGGCTGAATACAACGACATCAAATGGGACCACGACAAACATGCCAAAGCCTTGTTTGCCGCGTGGAGCGAGGGCCGAACAGGCTACCCGCTGGTGGACGCCGCGATGGCGCAAATCAACCAGACGGGCTACATGCACAACCGCTTGCGCATGGTGGTCGCGAGCTTTTTAACCAAAGACTTGGGGATTGACTGGCGCTGGGGCGAACGCTACTTTGCCGAGCATCTGAACGATTTTGATTTGGCCGCCAACAACGGCGGCTGGCAATGGGCCAGCTCAAGCGGCTGCGATGCGCAGCCCTACTTTCGCATCTTCAACCCCACCAACCAGAGCGAAAAGTTTGACCCAGAAGGCAAGTTCATCCGCCGCTATGTGCCCGCACTGGCCAAGTTGAGCAACAAAGCCATTCACGCGCCGTGGTTGGCTAAACCGATGGAATTAGAAGAAGCAGGTTTTGTGCTGGGACGCGATTACCCCATGCCCATCGTGGACCATGCCCAAGCACGCATGCGCACTTTGGAGCGGTATGGGGTGGTGAAAAAGTTGAACTGACACGCGGCGCTCAGCCGCGCAACGCGGCCAGCACGGCCGCTTTGGGCTTGTGCACATGGCCCACCGCGAAGTGCTGAAGTAAGCGGCTCACTTCTTCAGCACCGCTCAAGCTGACTTGGATGTCCTCCCCACTGGGCTTGGGACTCAACCCCGCCAGCTGTTGGGTCAAGCTGTCCGCCACTTGGTGCACTGCCGTCAGCGCCACATCTTGCGCGAGTTGGGCCATGCTTTGCGCTTGACCTTGTACCTGCACCGCCATCGCCAACTCAGGCGACGCCGACCATTCGGTCAAGAGGCTCACCAAGCGCTGCGAGACAACATCGGCTTGCTCTAAAAACAGCAAATGGTTGATGACTTGCAAGCTGTCTTCGAACGGCATGTCGTGCGCTTGGACGCGGGTGTGCAACATCAAACCGCTCAACACATGCGACACCGCTGTGATTTCGGGGTCCTCCAAGCGGCGCGTCGGGTCTGAGCGCAAGTCTTCAAAAAAATGCAGCGTCAGTGCCCAGAATGTTCGCCAAGCTGCCAAGGGCTTAGCTTGGCGCTGCTGCTCACAGAGTTGCGAGAGGCGCTCGGCTGCGCTTGTCTGCACCGCAGGGCCGTGACGCAGCAAATCCAGCAAGTGCTTTTCGAATTGTGGGCGCACGCGCATGTTGCTTAAATTTGCACCATCTCAAAATCTTCTTTACGGGCACCACATTCTGGGCAAGTCCAGTTCATGGGCACATCGGCCCAAGCGGTGCCGGGCGCGATGCCGTGTTCAGGGCAGCCGGCCTCTTCGTCATAAATCCATCCACAAATCAGACACATCCAAGTATTTGCCACTGTATTTCTTTCGTCAACGCATAGAATGAAAAGCATTGTATCGACCGGCTTATGGCGCAAGAAAATACCCCTCCCCTCCCCGAAATAGCGCTGTCTGACGAGACCAGCGGCGCACCTCCTTGTGTCTTGGTTTTCAACGCCAATGACCCCAGCGGTGCGGGTGGCTTGTCGGCCGATGTGCTGGCTGCTGCCTCTGTCGGTGCACACGTGCTGCCCGTGGTAACAGGCACGTACATGCGCGATACCGCTGAGATTTTTGACCACATCGCCTTCGACGAAGACGCGGTCTCCGAGCAAGCCCGCAGCGTGCTGGAAGACGTGAGCGTGCAAATCATCAAGGTGGGGTTTTGCGGCAACCCTGAAAACCTCAGCGCCATTGCTGAACTCAGCGCCGACTATGCCGATGTGCCCGTCATCGCCTACATGCCCAATCTGTCGTGGTGGGAAGACGCGCAGATTGACGCTTACCTTGACGCCTATCGTGAATTGATCCTGCCCCAAACCACCGTGCTGGTGGGCAACCACAACACCTTGTGGCGTTGGCTGCTGCCTGAGTGGGACAACGAAAAAAGCCCGAGCCCGCGCGACCTCGCGCGCGCCGCCGCCGAAATGGGTGTGCCCTATGTGTTGGTGACCGGCATCAACCACCCCGACCAACACATGGAAAACGCCCTGGCCACGGCCCACACGGTGATGGTGAGCGAACGCTACGAGCGCTTCGATGCGCTCTTTGCCGGCGCCGGCGACACACTCAGCAGCGCGCTGGCCGCCGTGCTGGCCTCTGGCACCGACTTAGAGCTGGCCACGCGCGAAGCGCTGAACTACCTCGACCAAAGCCTCAACAGTGGTTTTCGCCCCGGCATGGGACGCCTCTTACCCGACCGTTTGTTCTGGGCCGAAGCCGAGGATGAGGAAGATGACGGCGAAGCCAGCGATGGCCTGCCCGCTACCGCAGAAGACTTCTCGCTGCCTCGCCACGAAACCAAACATTGAACCTGGAAGACCATGACCGACTTGAACCAAACCCTGTTTGACCGCGCCGCCAAAGTCATCCCCGGCGGCGTGAATTCGCCTGTGCGCGCCTTTCGCGCGGTGGGTGGCACTCCCCGCTTTGTGCAACGCGCCCAAGGCGCCTATTTTTGGGACGCCAACGGCCAAAAATACATCGACTACATCGGCTCTTGGGGCCCAATGATTCTGGGTCACGGCAACCCCGTGGTTTTAGAAGCGGTGCAAAAAGCCGCCCTCGACGGCTTCTCGTTCGGCGCACCCACCGAGCGCGAAATTGAACTGGCCGAAGAAATTTTGAAGCACGTCCCGTCCATGGAGATGGTGCGCTTGGTCAGCTCAGGCACCGAAGCCGGCATGAGCGCCTTGCGCTTGGCACGCGGTGCCACGGGCCGCAGCAAGTTCATCAAGTTTGAAGGCTGCTACCACGGCCATGCCGACGCCTTGCTGGTCAAAGCAGGCTCTGGCCTCGCCACCTTTGGCAACCCCACCAGTGCAGGCGTGCCGCCTGAAGTGGTGCGCGACACCTTGGTGCTGGAATACAACAACATCGCGCAACTCGAAGAAGCTTTTCAGTTGCACGGCAAAGAACTCGCCTGCGTGATGATCGAGCCCATCGCGGGCAATATGAACTTTGTGCGCGCCTCCGTGCCGTTCATGAAACGCTGCCGCGAGCTGTGCACCGAATACGGCGCACTGTTTGTGTTTGACGAGGTGATGACGGGTTTCCGTGTCGCACTGGGCAGCGCCCAAAGCGTGTACGCCAAACTCATTCCCGGTTTCAAGCCTGACGTGACCGTGCTGGGCAAGGTCATTGGTGGCGGCATGCCACTGGCGGCCTTCGGTGGCCCACGCGCCATCATGCAGCAGCTGGCCCCAACTGGCCCCGTGTACCAAGCCGGCACCTTGAGCGGCAACCCCGTGGCCACTGCTTGCGGCTTGGCCACCTTGCGCGAAATTGCCAAACCCGGTTTTTGGGATTCGCTCAGTGCCCGTACGCAAAGCTTGGTCGATGGACTCAAAGGCGCTGCGGCACAAGCGGGCGTGCCTTTCAGCGCGGATTGCCAAGGCGGCATGTTTGGCTTCTTCTTGTTACCTGAGTTGCCACAGAACTACGCCAAGGTCATGACCAGCGACAGCCCCAAATTCAACCAACTGTTCCACGGTTTGCTGGACCGTGGCGTGTACATTGCCCCTGCGTTGTACGAAGCAGGTTTCGTCAGCGCGGCCCACACCGATGCCGACATTGCACAAACCGTGGCTGTGGCCGCAGAGGTCTTTGCTCAACTATGAAAAAACTTTTACTCGCCTCCTTGATCGCCGCTTCGGCACCTGCCGCATTTGCAGACATCTGGGTCAACCCCGGTTTTTATGCGCACCATTTCCAGAACGACAAGGGCTTCAACAACGTCAACACCGGCTTTGGCGTTGAGGCGTCCATCACCGACACCTACTCACTCACCGCCGGTGTGTTTGAAAACAGCGACCGCGCGACTTCACACTACGTGGGCATGTATGCCATGCCTTTTAAAATTGGCAGCTTCAAAGCGGGCACGGCGATTGGTGCTTTTAATGGCTACCCAAAAATGCGCGACGGCGGTTGGTTTCCAGCCATCATCCCCACTGTGGCCTTTGAAGGTCGTCGACTGGGTTTGAACGTGAGTTTCATCCCCACCATTGGCGACAAGCTGCACGGTGCGTTGGCATTCCAAGTCAAATACAACATCCTCCCCTAACCCTTTCTCTCTTCTCGTCCTTTTCGGGCGCATTTCCCCACAAGGACTCTCATGAAAAAAACA
>CANBWY010000089.1 GCA_947373245.1 Comamonadaceae bacterium | reverse complement strand
TCGCATGATCGGCCAGTAATTCAGGAGAAATAAGAAATGAAAGCTGCTGAACTGCGCCAAAAAGACGTTGCCGGCCTCGAAGCTGAAGTCAAAGAGTTGCAAAAAGCTCACTTTGGCTTGCGCATGCAAAAAGGTACGCAACAACTCAATAACACGTCACAACTGCGCTCTACTCGTCGCAGCATTGCACGTGCGAAAACAATCCTTGCTGAAAAGCAAGCCGCTGCAACCCCGAAAGCTTAAGGAGCACACATGACGGAAGCTAAAAAATCCCTCAAGCGCACCTTGATTGGCAAGGTGGTGAGCGACAAGCGCGCTAAAACTGTGACCGTGCTCGTTGAGCGTCGTGTGAAACACGCCCTCTACGGCAAGATCGTGGCTAAGTCTTCCAAGTACCACGCGCATGACGAAACAGGTGAATACCACTTGGGCGACATGATCGAGATCACGGAAAGCAAGCCAATTTCGAAAACCAAAAACTGGGTCGTGACCCGTTTGGTTGAGAAAGCCGCTGCGGTTTAAATACCAAAGGGCTTCGGCTCTGCAAGGCTAAAGAAAACGACCCACAATGTGGGTCGTTTTTCATTTGTAACGTCAATTCATAGGAGACAGCATGATCAAAGTCGGAGACACCCTGCCACACACCACCCTGATGGAATATTCAGAGGTTGAAGGTGAGGGCTGCAGCATTGGCCCTAACGCCGTGGATGTGGCCAAGGCTAGCGCTGGCAAGACCATTGCTTTGTTTGCTTTGCCAGGCGCGTTCACACCGACCTGCTCTGCCAAGCACGTGCCTGGCTACGTGGAGAAATATGAACAGTTCAAAGCAGCTGGCGTGGATGAAATTTGGTGCGTGAGCGTGAACGACGCTTTCGTGATGGGTGCATGGGCGCGCGACCAACATGCCACCGGTAAAGTTCGCATGTTGGGAGACGGCAGTGCCGATTTCGCCAAAGCTACGGGCCTGGTGCTCGACTTGACTGCGCGCGGCATGGGTGTGCGAAGCGATCGCTACTCGATGTTGGTCAAAGACGGCAAGGTTGTATCTTTGAACGCAGAAGCCCCAGGCAAATTTGAAGTGAGCGACGCTGACACTCTGTTGGCTCAAGCCAAGGCTTGATTGACTTCGTATGAATCGCCGCGCCTCTAGGCGCGGCTTTTTTATGCCCGTGTGTGTTTACGCCAAAGTTACCAAGCGAAACACGGCGTAAGCGCAACCCGCCAAAATACTGAGCGCAAACAAACGCGACGTGGTCGTATCGCGCGAGTCATGCGTAGATGCGGGCAAGTCTTTGTCGCCATGCAGCATGGGTGAAATCAAGTCTTCGGACCGGATGAATTTGTAATAAAGCACGGCACCTACGTGAAAGCAAATCAATGCAATCAGCAGCACTTTGCCAATTTCACTGTGGTACTGGGTGGCCAATGACACCCATTGGTTGGGCATGCGTGAGACCCAAGGGCCTGCATTGGCAATTTCATCGTCGCTCATGAAGCCTGTGAACACTTGCAAAAGCAAAGCACACAGCATGGCCAAGACAGACAAGGCGCCCAGTGGGTTGTGCCCGACGGTGCGTGGTGCTTGGTGGGCCCGCAACAGGTGCACATAGGTGATGAGCTTGACGGGGCTGGGCATGAAGTTCGCAAACCGCGACCAATGGCCGCCAATCACCCCCCAAATTAAGCGAAAGAAAACCAGGGTGAGAACGGCATAGCCAAGCCAAAAGTGGATACGCAAGGCATCGTCACCGAGTTCACCAGTAGCAATCAGGCCGGCGACAGCCAAGATGAGGAGTGCATGAAAAACGCGAGTGGGGAGATCCCAGACACGAACAGCTTGGATGGAATGGGTGGTGGTCATGAGGGGTCAAAAGATCAATAAAGGTCAATGAAAGACTAAGATGCTCAAAGTTCATAAACTTATGACATTGTGTACCCATGTATTTTCAACCTTAAAGGACCTTCGCCCATGAAAAAAACTATTCTGTCCCTGTTCGCGTTTAGCGTCGCCACGATCAGCTTCACAGCATCCGCCCAATTCGCCAAGCCAGAGGATGCCATCAAGTACCGCAAAGCCGCATTCACCGTCATGGCCACTCACTTTGGTCGACTCGGTGCCATGGCCCAAGGCAAGGCGCCTTTTGAAGTGAAGTCTGCTATCGACAATGCCGAAATTGTGGCCGAGATGGTCAAGTTGCCGTGGGCCGCGTTTGCTGAAGGGACGGATGCGGGCGATACCAAAGCCAAACCAGAAATTTGGAAGCAAAGCGCCAAGTTCAAAGAAGCCGCTGAGAAGTTGCAAGTTGAGGCCACCAAACTGAGCGCTGCAGCGAAGACAGGCAAAGAAGATGTATTCAAGACAGCCTTTTCCGCCACGGCAGGCGCATGCAAGTCTTGTCACGATGATTTCAAGGCCAAATAAAACATCGCGATCAATGGCGATCTGACGGATCTAGACCACGCACACAAGGCATAAGCGGTTGAAATACATCCTGTTCATGATGGCTTGGGTGTGCGTGGCTGGATGTTCTCCAGCGTTGAACTGGCGACAAGTGACGATGCCAGATGCCGCCATGCAATTTTTGATGCCATGTAAACCGGAGCAAGCCACACGCGAGGTGCGTCTGCAAGTTGGTGGGCAAGAGGTGCCGACCACGTTGCGTTTGCAAGGCTGCGAAGCCAGTGGTTTGCAATTCACATTTGGGCAAATGACCTTGCCTGGTGCAATGACGGCCAGCGAGGCCGTGTCTGCTTGGCATTTGGCAAGTTTGGCTACATTGGATGCTGTACCAAACGAGGTGTCGACGCAGGTGTGGCAGACCAAAGCCGTGCCGCTAGTGCCCGCACCTGAGCGCACCCGTGTGATGACCCACAAGCATCAAGTGCAATGGGTGTGGTTGACAGATGCGCACCACATCTACCAAGCGGGGGTGTATGGCAAGCCCAATGACAAAGGTTTGCCTGAAGCCGCTGACACTTTTTTTTCAGGAATTCAAATGCCATGAAGCACGATGCGTTGCCTAGAGCGTCGGCGGTTTGGGTCTTTGTTGCTTTTGCGGCGGCCTATTTTTTATCTGCCTTGTTGCGTGCGATCACCGCCACCCTGTCACCCAGCTTGAGCCTTGAGTTTGGGCTACAGGCCAGCGACCTCGGCCTGCTCGCGGGCGGCTATTTTTTTGGCTTCTCGCTGACCCAGTTGCCAATGGGGCATTGGCTGGATCAGCATGGGCCTAAGAAGGTTGTGCTGAGTTTCTTGAGCGTCGCTGTTTTGGGGTGCCTGGCCTTTGCACGCGCGACAGATTTTTTGGGTTTACTGCTCGCTCGGGTGTTGATTGGCGTGGGGGTGAGCGCTTGTCTGATGGCGCCCCTCACAGGCTATCGTCGCTGGTTTGCACTGGCACAACAACAGCGCGCCAATGCTTGGATGCTAATGACAGGAGCCTTAGGCATGTTGGCATCTACTTTGCCCGTGCAGTGGCTGCTGCCCGTGTTGGGTTGGCGTTGGTTGTTTGTGGGCTTGGCGCTACTCATTGTGTTGGCCGCTGCGTTGATCGCCTGGCGAGTTCCGCCTTGGCAACTGGCCGATAACCTTGCGGCAAAAAGTGAAGAACCCGTTCAGCAGCCCGGCCTTTTGGCAAGCTATGCCCAAGTTTGGGCGAATTCGTATTTTCGTAGCCTCGTGCCCTTGGGTTTTTTTAATTACGGCGGCATGATTGCCATGCAAACTTTGTGGGCAGGTCCTTGGATGGTGAAGGTGGCTGGCTATACACCGCTCGAAGCAGCCACAGGGTTATTTGGGCTCAATGTGTGCATGCTGGTCACGTTTTGGTTTTGGGGCTTTGCCACGCCAGCGCTGACCCGCCGTGGCTACGGCGCTAACAGACTCATGACCTATGGCGTGCCTTTGAATTTTTGCGTGCAGCTTTACCTCGTGTTCGGTGGGGGTGAGGCAGGCGCTGGAGCGTGGACCCTGTTTTGTATCACCAGCTCCTTCGTAGCGCTGGCACAGCCTGCGGTGGGCATGGCTTTTCCTACGGCGATGGCGGGGCGTGCCTTGTCGGCCTATAACCTCGTGTTGTTCTTAGGCGTGTTTGTGGTGCAGTGGGGCATGGGCCTCATGATTGACGCATTTAAAGCGCAAGGGCTCCCAGAGCCTCAGGCGTATCAAAGCGCCATGGCTGTGTTTTTTGCCTGTTGCGTGGCGTCTTACGGATATTTCTTGAAGCACAAGTCGGACAGCTGATAATCCACGCATCATCTATTCACTTTTTATGAGCAACCGCATCCTCATCATCGCCCATGCACCGCTGGCCCAAGCTTTGCGCGCCTGCGCCCTGCACGTGTACCCCGAGTGCGCAGCAGATGTCATGGCCTTGGATGTGCTGCCAGATGCCCAGCCTGAAGACACCTTGGCACAAGCCTTACGCGTCGTGGGCAATGCCATTGAGGAAGGCTTGTTGGTGCTTACCGATATTTTTGGTGCCACGCCCGCCAACGTGGCACAAAAGCTGGTGGCTGGGAGCCATGCCAAACTCATTGCGGGTGTGAATTTGCCTATGTTGTTTAGAACCGTATGCTATCGCCACGAGCCTTTAGACGCGCTGGTGGCGCGCGCCCTCACAGGGGGTAACCAAGGCGTGATGCAAGTGGCCATCACCGCCCCTCAAAATCAGACCCGTCGCATCCATGATCAAAACCTCAACGACCATCAGCAATAAATTGGGCCTGCACGCACGCGCGTCAGCCAAACTCACCAAGCTCGCGGGCAGCTATCCGTGCGAGGTGTGGATCAGCAAGGGCGAGCGCCGTGTCAATGCCAAAAGCATCATGGGTGTCATGATGTTGGCGGCGGGGATTGGCACCTCTGTCGAGCTAGAGACCAGCGGCGCGCAAGAGCAAGAAGCCATGGAGGCTTTGCTTGCGTTGATGGCTGACAAATTTGGTGAAGGCGAGTAAAACCTTATGACATTTGCTGTCCACGGTCTCGCAGTCGCCCGCGGCATTGCGATTGGGCGTGCGGTGTTGGTCGCATCGAGTCGCGTGGACGTGGCGCATTACTTCATTGAGCCAGAGCAAGTCGATGCCGAACTATTGAGGTTAACGCAAGCCCGCGAGGCAGTGATTGCTGAATTGCAGCACTTGCATGACAACTTGCCCAAAGAAGCGCCGCCTGAAATGGCAGCGATTCTTGAAGTTCACCTCATGCTCTTGCAAGACACCATGCTGGCCGAGGGCGTGGGCCTGTGGGTGAAGGACCGGCTCTACAACGCCGAGTGGGCCTTGACCTCGCAGCTCGATGTGGTGGCCCGCCAGTTTGACGAGATGGATGACGCCTATTTACGTGAGCGTAAAGGCGATCTCGAGCAAGTGGTGGAGCGCACGCTGCGTCATATGAAAGGCATGGCCCATGTCATGCCACAGGCGCATACCAAGCGCAGCAGCCAACCCCGACAGCAAGACCTGCAATTGGGCGATGAGATGGATGTGCCCTTGGTTTTAGTAGCCCATGATTTGTCACCCGCTGACATGCTTCAGTTCAAACAAAGTGTGTTCACGGGTTTCGTGACGGACGTGGGTGGCAAAACCTCGCACACCGCCATCGTGGCTCGTAGCTTGGACATTCCAGCGGTGGTGGGTGCGCGCACCGCCAGCCAGTTGGTGCGCCAAGATGACTGGATCATCATTGATGGTGATGCAGGCGTGGTCATCGTCAACCCGTCGCCCATCATCTTGGCCGAATACGGGTTCAAACAGCGCCAGGCTGAACTCGAGCGCGAGCGTCTTTCTCGTCTGCGTCACACGCCAGCGGTCACCTTGGATGGCCAACGCGTGGAACTCTTGGCCAACATTGAAATGCCAGAAGACGCACCGGCGGCCTTAGGTGTTGGCGCTGTGGGCGTTGGTTTGTTTAGAAGTGAGTTTTTGTTCATGGGTCGTGAAGGTGCGCTGCCCGATGAGGACGAGCAGTACCAAGCCTACAAACGTGCCGTTGAAGGCATGAAGGGCATGCCCGTCACCATTCGTACCGTCGATATTGGCGCAGACAAACCACTGGACCGCGCCGTCAAAGACGATGCGCATCTAAACCCCGCATTGGGCTTGCGTGCCATCCGTTGGAGCTTGGCCGACCCGGCGATGTTCCTGACGCAACTGCGCGCGGTACTGCGCGCCGCGGCTCACGGGCAAGTGCATTTGCTCATTCCGATGCTGGCGCATGAACGTGAAATCAAACAAACGCTGGCCCTGCTGGACAAAGCGCGCCATCAGCTGGACCAGCGCGGCGTCGTGTTTGGCCCCGTCAAGGTGGGCGCCATGATTGAAGTGCCCGCTGCGGCGCTGAGCGTGAAGATGTTCTTGCGGTACTTCGACTTTTTGTCAATTGGCACAAACGACTTGATTCAATACACCTTGGCCATTGACCGCGCTGATGAGTCGGTGGCGCATTTGTACGACCCCTTGCATCCGGCCGTGTTGCGCTTGGTGGCGGACGTGATTGCCGAGTGCCGTGCGCAAGGCAAAGGCGTGAGCGTGTGCGGCGAGATGGCGGGTGACCCCGCCCTTGCGCGCCTGTTGTTGGGCTTGGGCTTGCGTAGCTTCTCCATGCATCCCACGCAAATCTTGGCCGTGAAGCAAGAGGTGCTTCGCGCCGACGCCGCGCGCTTAGAGGCGTGGGCGCAAGAGGTCTTGGCCAGCGATGAGCCGTCCGAGCTGGTGGGTGTCTAGGCCTTAGCCGC
>CANBWY010000088.1 GCA_947373245.1 Comamonadaceae bacterium | reverse complement strand
TGGTGGGCATTGCGTCTTACTTTGCGCAGCAAGCGTTTGACCGTGCTTTGTTAGATGACGCTTATTTGGTGGCCAGCCATGTGCGCCGTGTGACGGGTGAGTCAGGGGCGCTGGACTTGAGCCTGTCGGCGCAAGAGATGAGCACGGTGCTGTTTGATCAAAGTGAATCTTTGTACTTTGCGGTTCTGAGCCCTAGCGGCGCTTTGTTGGCGGGTCATGCAGGTTTGCGCCCGTTGCAGCTTGAAGACAACTTCAAGCCGCATTTTGATGCGATTGAATACCAAGGCCGGGTGTTGCGCAGCGTCACCATTCACCGCGAGCAACCCGGAAATTTTTATGTGGTTATGGCCCAAACCACGGCCAGCCGGGACCATGTTTTGCAACGCTTGCTCACGTTTTCTATTGTTCCGCAGCTGCTGTTGCTCATGGGCTTGGCGGCGTGGTTGCAGCGCGCGATCGAAGATGACTTGGTGCCGCTCGCTGAGCTTGAGCACGCGTTGGGCCGGCGCGATGCGCGTGACCTGACCCCCGTGCCCGTCAGTGGCACGACGCGTGATGTGCAGCGGCTGGGCCAAGCCATCAATGCGCTGTTGGGCCGGATTGCGCAGAGCGTTCAAGCCCAGCGCGAGTTTTCTGGCAATGTGGCGCACGAGCTGCGCACGCCTTTGGCGGGTATTCGCGCCTTGGCCGATTACGGTCTGCGTCAGAGCGACCCACAGGTGTGGCGCGAGCAGTTGCAAGGCATTGCCCAAAGCCAAGAGCGAGCGAGCCATTTGGTCGACCAGCTGTTGGCGCTGGCTTTGGCTGATGAAGCGCAACACACCTTAGAGCAAAAGCCCGTCGCGCTGGATGCCTTGGTGGGTGAAGCTGTGCTGCGCTTTTTGCCACGCGCTGATGCGGCTGGCGTTGATCTCGGTGCCCGCGGCGCAGACCAACCCGTATGGGCGCTTGCCAACGATGCATTGATCGAAGGCATTTTGAACAACTTGCTAGACAACGCGCTGCGTTATGGCCGAGCGCCCAATGGAGAAAGCCACATCACCGTGTCGGTTGTCGATGCGCCGCAAGCTGTGGTGTTGTCGGTGATTGACAACGGGCCCGGCGTGTCGTTCGAACAGTTGAAGAAATTGACCCAACGCTGGGTGCAAGGCTCGGCGGGGGAGGCGTTGAAAGAGGGGTCGGGTTTGGGCCTTGCCATCGTCAACGAATATGTGCGCTTGTTGGGCGCCAAAGTGAGCGTGCAAACCGAAAGCCCCCACGGCTTGCGGGTCAGCATCACCTTGAACAAGCCCTTGTAAAATCGCTCCCTCGGCTAAAAGGGCGGCGCACAACCCTGAGGCCCCGCACTTGTGCACACCCCAAAGGTTGGTTTTATGTTGTACCCCCAAGAGTTTGATGTCATCGTTGTCGGCGGTGGCCACGCCGGCACGGAGGCGGCGCTGGCCTCGGCACGCATGGGGGCTAAAACTTTGTTATTAAGTCACAACATTGAAACCTTGGGTCAAATGAGCTGCAACCCGTCTATTGGCGGCATCGGCAAAGGCCATTTGGTCAAAGAGGTGGATGCTCTGGGCGGTGCCATGGCTTTGGCGACCGATGAGGGGGGCATTCAGTTCCGTATTTTGAACAGCTCCAAAGGCCCCGCTGTGCGTGCGACCCGTGCGCAGGCGGACCGCATTTTGTACAAAGCCGCGATTCGTCGCATGCTTGAAAACCAGCCTAACCTGTGGCTGTTTCAACAAGCGGTGGATGACCTGATGGTGGAGGGCGACCGCGTGGTGGGCGCATGCACCCAAGCGGGCATTCGCTTTCGCAGCCGCACCGTGGTGTTGACGGCGGGTACGTTCTTAGACGGCAAAATTCACGTTGGCTTGAACAACTACGCTGGTGGCCGAGCGGGTGACCCGCCTGCGGTCAGCCTGTCGGCCCGACTCAAAGAACTCAAGCTGCCACAAGGCCGATTGAAAACCGGCACGCCCCCGCGCATTGATGGCCGCACGATCGACTTTAGCCAGTGCATCGAACAGCCCGGTGATGGCGTGCAAACACAAACTGCCACCGGCGCACCTTCGGCAGGTGTGTTGGGTGAGGTGCCGGTGTTTAGCTTCATGGGGCGGGCGTCCATGCACCCGCAACACATGCCGTGTTGGATCACGCACACCAACCAGCGGACCCACGACATCATCCGTTCGGGCTTTGACCGCAGCCCCATGTTCACCGGCAAGATTGAGGGGGTTGGCCCGCGCTATTGCCCGAGTGTGGAAGACAAAATCAACCGTTTTGCGGACAAAGACAGCCATCAAATTTTCTTAGAGCCTGAAGGTCTGACCACCCACGAGTACTACCCCAACGGCATCAGCACCAGCCTGCCGTTTGATATTCAGTACGACTTGGTTCGTTCGATGAAGGGTTTGGAAAACGCCCACATCATTCGCCCAGGCTATGCCATTGAGTACGATTACTTTGACCCGCGCGAGCTCAAGCGCAGCTTCGAAACCCGAGCGCTGGGCGGCTTGTTTTTCGCCGGTCAAATCAACGGCACCACGGGTTACGAAGAAGCGGCGGCTCAGGGCTTGTTTGCCGGTATCAACGCCGCACTGCAATGCCGCAGCTTGGCTGGCACTGCGAATGACTTTGGCGGCGCTTGGACGCCCGGACGCGATTTGGCTTACCTGGGGGTGTTGGTCGACGACCTGACCACCAAGGGTGTTACCGAGCCGTATCGCATGTTCACCAGCCGTGCTGAGTTCCGTCTGCAGCTGCGCGAAGACAACGCCGACGTGCGTCTGACCGAACTGGGTCGCCAAATGGGCCTGGTGGACGACGCGCGTTGGGATGCATTTAGCCGTAAGCGCGATGCTGTTTCACGTGAAACAGAACGCCTCAAGTCCATTTGGGTCAATCCGCGCAACTTGCCAGTGGCTGAGGCGGAGCGCGTGTTGGGCAAGGCCATTGACCGCGAATACAACTTGGCTGACCTGCTGCGTCGGCCTGATGTGAGCTACCAAGGGCTCATGTCGTTGGATGGCGCCAAGCATCAGAATCAAGAGGTGGTGGACGCCTTGGCAGGCGATGAAGTTTCACGTGAAACAACGCGAGCCGTCATTGAGCAGATCGAAATCGCAGCCAAATACTCTGGCTACATTGACCGTCAGCGTGACGAAGTGGAGCGTGCCGCCCATTACGAAAACCTCAAGCTGCCAGATGATTTGGATTACAACCAAGTGACCGCCTTGTCGTTTGAGGTGCGTCAGCGCCTGAGCCGCCAGCGGCCTGAAACTTTGGGCCAGGCGTCGCGCTTGTCGGGCATCACTCCGGCAGCCATCTCTTTGCTGCTCATTCATCTCAAGCGCGCGCGCGTCAAAGGCTTCGCCCAAGACGCGGCTGCCAGCAACTCAGCCGAGGCGGTCTGATGCATTCGTTGTTGCCCGCTCTGCAAAAAGGGCTTGAGGATTTGGGGTTGTCGTTGACGAGCGACCAGCAGGCGCAACTCTTGGCCTACATGGACTTGATTGCCAAATGGACCAAGGTCTACAACCTGACGGCGGTTCGTGATGCGAATGAAATGCTCACCCATCACTTGCTAGATAGCTTGGCGGTGGTTGTGCCGCTGCGCCGAGAGTTGGCCAAGTTGGCGCGGCCTGAGGCAAGCGCGTTGGTGCTGTTGGGTGATGCCATGCAAGCCAGTGGCCCGCGGTTCAATCTGCTTGATGTTGGCGCAGGCGCAGGTTTGCCGGGCGTCGTCATTGCCATCACATGCCCCGAAGTTTCAGTGACGTGTGTGGACACGGTTGCCAAAAAAGCCGCCTTTATTCAGCAGGTGGCTGCGACTTTGAGGCTGACCAATCTCAAGGGCCTGCATGCCCGGGTAGAAAGTTTGACCCAGCCTTATGACGTGGTTTGTTCCCGCGCCTTTGCCTCGTTGTTGGACTTCACCACTTGGTCCAAGTCGGCGTTGGCCAGCCATGGCGTGTGGATGGCCATGAAGGGCAAACACCCTGACCAAGAGCTGGCGCTGTTGCCACAAAGCGTCAAAGTGTTTCACGTGGAACAGCTTCAGGTGCCTGGTTTGGATGCAGAGCGATGCATCATCTGGATGCGCGGTTAAACTCCCCTCAGTTTTTAATCTGAGTCTCTTATGTTTGGTATTGCGGACTACGGCGCATTCGTCGTGGCCATCATTGTCTTTTTAGCTATTCCTGGCCCTGGTAACTTGGCCTTGCTGACGGCGACCGGTCAGGGTGGCGTGCGTTCTGGGATGGCTGCGACGTTTGGGGTCATTGCTGGCGACCAAGTGCTGTTGTGGTTGGCGGTTGCTGGGTTGTCGGCGGTGCTGATCAACTATCCCGGTTTGTACAGCTCGGTCAAATGGGCGGGTGCTGCTTACTTGTTGGGTTTGGGTTACTCCCTGTTCAATACAAAGCCGGGCGATGCGCCGGTGTTGAACATGAAGCCAGACCACTACTTTCGACAAGGCTTGTTCATCACGGTGCTCAATCCCAAGGCGATTGTGTTTTACATGGCGTTCTTTCCGCTGTTCGTGGATCCTCGGATCCACCAAGGCTTGCTCACATTTGGGTTCATGGCGTTCACCATTGCCGTGTTGACTTTTCTTTACGGGCTGGTGGTTGTTCTGTTGGCCCATCATTTGGCTGCGCGTGTGCGTGCCAATCCGATGGTCGGCGTGATACTCAACAAAATTGCGGGCGTATTGCTCATTGGTTTTGGCCTCAAATTGGCTTTGTTTTCATAAATTTTCCGTCTCTTTCGAAAGCGCTGTATGGCCAAAATCTTTTGTGTTGCAAACCAAAAAGGTGGTGTGGGCAAGTCCACTACCACCGTCAACTTGGCGGCAGGTTTGGCATTTGTGGGGCAGCGTGTGCTGATGGTGGACCTCGACCCTCAGGGCAATGCCACCATGAGTTCAGGCGTGGATAAGCGCGAAATGGCGTTGTCGGTGTACGACGTGTTGCTAGAAGAGGCGACCGTCGCCGAAGCGCGCATCCGTAGCAATTGGGGGACGGAGGGCGTGCGCGCCAAAATCCCAACGTACGATGTTTTGGGTGCGAACCGGGACCTGGCAGGAGCCGAGGTCGAACTGGTCTCACTAGAGCGCCGCGAAAACCGCCTCAAGCAAGCCTTAGCCGTCGTTGATTCAGAGTACGACTTTATTCTTATCGATTGCCCGCCGTCCTTGTCCATGCTCACGCTCAATGGTTTGTGCTGCGCGCATGGCGTGATCGTGCCCATGCAGTGTGAGTACTTTGCCCTGGAAGGCTTGACCGACTTGGTCAACACCATCAAGCAGGTACATGCAAACTTGAACCGTGACCTCAAAATCATTGGTCTTCTGCGCGTCATGTTTGACCCTCGCATCACTTTGCAGCAACAGGTGAGTGAGCAACTCAAAGACCATTTTGGCGACAAAGTGTTCAGTGCGGTCATCCCCCGTAATGTCCGTTTGGCCGAAGCGCCGAGTTACGGTTTGCCTGGTGTCGTGTTTGACCCCTCCGCCAAAGGCAGCCACGCGTTTGTCGACTTTGCACAAGAAATGGTGGAACGCGTCAAAGCGTTCTAAGTCCAGCGCACACACGCACATGACGGCGCCCGTTCTCCTTCTTCCTGGCTTGCACAACAGCGGCCCTACCCACTGGCAAAGCCTTTGGCAGCAGGCGCACGGCTATACCCGCGTCGAGCAGCACAGCTGGGATTGGCCCCTGCGTGGCGATTGGATGATGCAGTTGGAAGAGGCGGTGCTAGCCAACCCGGGGGCGGTGCTGGTGGCCCATAGCTTGGGCTGTGTGTTGGTGGCCGCCTGGGCGGCGCATTCGTTGAACGCCCACCATGTCAAAGCCGCCTTGCTGGTGGCACCTGCCGATGTGGAGCGCCCAGAGATGCAGCAAATGCTCTACAGCTGGAGCCCTATTGTGCGTGAACGTTTACCGTTCCCTAGCGTGATGGCGACCAGCCGCAATGACCCCTATTGCAGCTTCATGCGTGCCAGTGCGTTGGCGCACGCATGGGGTTCAAGCATGGTGGATTGCGGCATGAGCGGCCACGTCAACGCCGAAGCAAACCTTGGCGATTGGCCCGAAGGTTTTGCCTTGTTACAAGATTTACTCAAAGAAGAAGTTACCCATGGTTACTAAAAAACCCAAAGGCTTAGGCCGTGGCCTTGAGGCCTTACTCGGCCCCAAGGTGGATGAGGCCGCACAAGTCGCGGGCGATGGCTTGCCCACGACGTTATCGCTCACCCAAATGGTGCCCGGCATGTACCAGCCGCGCACGCGCATGGACGAGGGGGCGTTGTATGAATTGGCCGAAAGCATCAAGGCCCAAGGCATCATGCAGCCTATTTTGGTTCGCCAGCTGAATGACGGGCCTAACGCCGGCAAATACGAAATCATTGCGGGCGAACGCCGCAGCCGCGCCGCCAAACTGGCCGGTCTCGACACCGTGCCTGTGCTGGTACGCGATGTGCCCAATGAAGCCGCAGCGGCCATGGCCCTGATTGAAAACATCCAGCGCGAAGACCTCAACCCGCTTGAAGAGGCACAAGGCCTGCAACGTCTCATCAAAGAGTTTGGCCTCACACACGAACTCGCCGCACAAGCGGTGGGGCGCTCGCGCAGCGCCGCCAGCAACTTGTTGCGCTTGCTCAATTTGGCAGACCCGGTGCAGTCCATGTTGATGGCGGGGGACATTGACATGGGCCATGCCCGTGCGCTCTTGGCCCTCGATCGCGGGACACAAATTACCGCCGCAAATCAAATCAGCGCGAAAAAAATGTCTGT
>CANBWY010000087.1 GCA_947373245.1 Comamonadaceae bacterium | reverse complement strand
TCACGGATCTTGGCGCGGCCAAGGCCGAATTGGCGGAATGTGCCACGTGGACGACCAGTGATCGCACAACGGTTACGTTGACGCGTGGGGTTCGCGTTACGTGGCAGCTTTTGCAAACCCAAACGGGCAGCTGCGCGCTCTTCATCGCTACGCTTGAAGTCGGTGGCAATTGCCTTCAACTCTGCATGCTTAGCGGCATACTTTGCGACCAAACGGTCACGCTTGAGCTCACGCTCGATCAATGCTTGTTTAGCCACGTGCCACCTCTGTCTTGAATGGGAAACGGAAACCTGCGAGAAGCGCCTTGCACTCTTCGTCGGTTTTGGCCGTCGTGGTGATGCTGATGTTCAAACCGCGCAAAGCGTCAACTTTGTCGTATTCGATCTCAGGGAAAATGATCTGCTCTTTCACGCCGATGTTGTAGTTACCACGGCCGTCGAAAGCACGAACAGAAATACCACGGAAGTCACGAACGCGAGGCAGAGCCACGGTCACGAAACGATCCAAGAATTCATACATCTGAACGCCACGCAAAGTCACCATGCAACCGATAGGCTGGCCTTCGCGGATTTTGAAACCCGCAATCGCCTTCTTAGCCTTGGTCACTACAGGTTTTTGACCTGCGATTTTGGTCAAGTCGCTGACCGCGTTGTCCATGACTTTCTTGTCAGCCACAGCCTCGCTCACGCCCATGTTCAACGTGATCTTAGTCAAACGTGGAACTTGCATGGGCGATGTGTAACCGAACTTAGCAGTCAGCTCAGCCGCAACTTTCTCGCGGTAGTGTTGTTGGAGTCGTGCCATATTTATGCCGCCTTGATTTCTTCGCCACTGGACTTGTAGACGCGCACTTTGCTGCCGTCTGCCAGGACTTTGATGCCAACACGATCAGCCTTGCCAGTAGCCGCATTGAAGATGGCCACGTTAGACTGATGAATAGGCATTGTTTTATCAACGATGCCACCTTGCGTGCCAGCCATTGGGTTTGGCTTGGTGTGCTTTTTCACCAAGTTGATGCCATCGACCACCAAGTGGCTGTCATCTTTACGCAGCGACACAACGCCACGCTTGCCTTTGTCACGCCCAGTAAGGACGATGACTTGGTCGCCTTTGCGAATCTTGTTCATTGTTAGTCCTTAGAGAACTTCAGGAGCCAATGACACGATCTTCATGAACTTCTCAGTGCGCAACTCGCGCGTCACTGGGCCGAAGATACGGGTGCCGATAGGCTCCAACTTTGCATTGAGCAACACAGCTGCGTTGCCATCGAATTTGACGAGCGAACCGTCGCCGCGGCGGATGCCTTTGGCAGTACGGACCACAACAGCGCTATACACCTCGCCTTTTTTGACGCGGCCACGCGGAGCGGCTTCTTTAATGCTCACCTTGATGATGTCACCAACGCTTGCATAGCGACGCTTAGAACCGCCGAGCACCTTAATGCACAGAACGGACTTAGCGCCGGTGTTGTCAGCGACATCTAACCGAGATTCAGTTTGGATCATTTCAATATTCCCAACTTGCATCAGCCTTTGCTCAACTTACGTTAAACACCGAACCGATCAGTCTTGGGCCCGTCATCCACATCGCGAACCACTCGCAACGCTTCAACTTGGGGCAGATAAACTCCGCTTTTTCAGCGGAGCCGCAAATTATGCCATAACTTTTCAAGCGCGGTCAAACTATTTTTCAGATTCTTTTCTGATTCACCGACAATTCTTTCATGTCCACACCCACCCACCCTCCTCAAACCCTTGCATTCATTGGCGGCGGCAACATGGCCAGCGCCATCATCGGCGGCCTGATCCAACAAGGCACCCCCGCCCATTGCATTGTGGTGGTCGAGCCCTTTGAGGCGACTCGCCAGCGACTGCAAAGCCAATTTGGCGTGCGCGTCCTCAGCCAAGCCGATGCCACCTTGCGCGATATGGATCTCATCATTTGGGCCGTCAAACCGCAAACGTTCAAAGAGGCTGCACAACAGAGCCAAGCCTTTTGTCAACACGCACTGCACTTGAGTGTGGCCGCCGGCATTCGCAGTGACAGCATTGCTCAGTGGCTTGGCACCGAGCGCGTCGTGCGCGCGATGCCCAACACACCCGCTCTCGTTGGCCTTGGCCAAACGGGCTTATTTGCGCGCGCTGCTGTCACCACGAGAGACAAAGCATGGGTCGAACAAGTCGTCGCCACCACGGGCTCGCTGCTTTGGGTTGACAACGAGACCTTGCTTGATGCTGTCACCGCCATTTCAGGCTCCGGGCCCGCCTATGTGTTCTTCTTTATAGAAGCCATGGTCGAAGCAGGTGTGAAGATGGGCCTGACTGCCGCACAAGCCTCCCAACTGGCCATTGGCACCTTTGAAGGCGCCTCCCAACTGGCCAAGACAGCCAGCGAGCCGCCGTCTGTGTTACGTGAACGCGTGACATCCAAAGGCGGCACAACCTACGCAGCCCTCAGCGTCATGCAAAGTGCACACCTAGGTGAATTGTTCCAAGCCGCACTCCAAGCCGCACAACACCGCGCTCACGAACTTGGC
Organism: Comamonadaceae bacterium; assembly: GCA_947373245.1. GTDB lineage: Bacteria > Pseudomonadota > Gammaproteobacteria > Burkholderiales > Burkholderiaceae_C > Limnohabitans. Next base: position 4,280 of record CANBWY010000087.1, on the reverse strand, counting down.
GATGAGTTTGGGGCGTAAGCTTTGACACACCCCACTGGTGAGACAATAACCTCGTTGATTTTTAAAACATTTGAACTTATGAACAAACTTCTGATTTCTCTTTTGTCCGCAGCCGCCTTGGCCCTGCCACTGGCTTCCACCGCGCAAACACAGGCCCCTGCCATGCCAGCCGCCCCCGCTGTGCAAACTGAGCAAGCAGCCGCGCCCGCTGCAACCGCCACAGATTCAGCCGCCGCCAAAAAGGCCGCTAAAAAAGCGAAAAAAGCCAAGCACAAAAAGAAAATGAAAAAGTCTAAGAAGACACAAGCCCAGTAAGCCCAAGGCTTACCGCTTCAAAAGCGCTTGCGGCCTCGGCCCCGAGCGCTTTTTTCATGCGCGTGTTGTGCGCACGCACTCAGCGCAAAACGTAACTCAAAGCAATGCCGCCAAACACCGTGGCGCCAAGCCAATGGTTCAGCCTAAAAGCTTGAAAGCAGCCGACACGTGTGCGGCTGTGAATCAGCGAAAAATGCCACGCCGCTTGCAACACGGCCAACACCAGCGCAGACCACCAAGCCCAACCCAAGCCCGCTTCTGAAAGCATCCACCACCAGCCGCCCAAATAAATGGCATAAAACCCCATGATGGCAGTCACGTCATAGCGCCCCAGCGTGATGGCCGAGGTCTTCATGCCAATGCGCAAATCGTCGTCGCGATCCACCATGGCGTACTCGGTGTCATAGGCCAAGACCCAAAACAAGTTGAACGCCATCAAGCCCCAGGCACGCATAGGCACGACGTCCACCAAAGCTTGCCAACTCAGGTCTTGCCACGCCAAGTTTGCGCCGCCTATGACAGCAAACGCCAACGGAATGCCAAAACTAAAAGCCACGCCCAACACCGCTTGCGGCATAGCCACATGCCGCTTGGCGTAGGGGTAAATCAAGGTCACAGCCAAACCTGCAAACGACCCCACGATGGCGGCGAGATTGGTGGTCAACACCAAGCCAAAAGCAGCCAGCGCCAGCACAGCGCCCAACCACAAGGCTTCGCGCACAGACACCGCACCGCGTGTCACGGGCCGCTCTGCGGTGCGTTTGACATGGCGGTCAAAGTCACGGTCAGCCACATCGTTGATGCAGCACCCCGCGCTGCGCATGAGGATGGTGCCAAACACAAACACCGCCAGCAAATGCCAACCGGGCCAACCATTCGCGGCAACCCACAGCGCTGACAAAGAAGGCCACAGCAGCAACAGCCAACCCGCTGGGCGATTCCAGCGAATCAAATCTAGATACAAAGCCAAGCGTTCACGCAGCATCACAAACCTCAAGACATCAAGACAAGCGGTTCACGCCAGGCAACTCGCAGGCATAAACGGCATTGCGCAACGCCGCAATCGCCTCGTAGCGCGTGAAGCTACGGCGCCACGCCAACACCACCCGACGTGTGGGCGGTTCGCCGCCTTTGTCGTCGGCGATGGGCAGGTAGCGCACATACGTTTCTTCACTTTTTTTGCGCTTGGCCTGCGTGTTCAGCGCCTCTTTGGGCACGCTCAAACGCGGCACCAAGGTCACGCCCATGCCAGCCGCCACCATGTGCTTGATGGTTTCAAGGGAAGATCCTTCAAAACTCTTTTGAATGCCCCCCGCATTGCTAGAGAAACGTGCGAATTCGGGGCACACCTCCAACACATGGTCACGAAAGCAATGGCCATTGCCGAGCAACAACATGGTCTCGTTTTTCAGCTGGGTAGCGCTCACTTGCGCGAACCCCGCCAGTGCATGGTTGCTGGGCACAGCGGCCATGAACGGCTCGTCGTAGAGCGGTGCGGTCGCCAAGCCCGTGTCTGGAAAAGGCTCGGCCATGATGGCGCAATCAATCTCACCGGTGCGCAGCATTTCGAGCAGCTTCACGGTGAAGTTCTCTTGCAACATCAGCGGCATTTGGGGTGTTTTGGCAATCGCTTGGCGCACCAAACTCGGCAACAAATACGGGCCAATGGTGTAGATCACGCCCAGCTTCAAGGGGCCGGCCAGCGGGTCTTTGCCGCGTTTGGCGATTTCTTTGATGTTGGCCGCTTGCTCCAGCACGCTTTGCGCTTGGCGGATGATTTCTTCGCCCAGCGCCGTCACCGCCACTTCGTTGGCGCTGCGTTCAAACAACTTGACATCCAACTCTTCTTCGAGTTTTTTGATCGCCACAGACAACGTGGGTTGCGACACAAAGCAGGCCTCAGCCGCACGGCCAAAGTGCTTTTCGCGGGCCACGGCCACGATGTATTTGAGTTCGGTCAGAGTCATGCGCGGTTCATTGGGTTAGGCCTTCAAGAAGTCCGATTTTCCACCCAACCACCGGCTCACGTGCCGATCAGCCAATTCTGGGTATTTGTCGAGCATGACGGGGGCCAGCTCCCTCGCCCATTGCAGCAACTCGCCGTCTTGCGCCAAATCAGCAAAACGCAGCAATGCCGCGCCTGATTGACGGGCCCCCAAAAACTCACCCGGCCCGCGAATTTCTAAATCGCGTCGCGCGATCTCGAAACCGTCTGAGGTTTCCACCATCGCCCGCAGGCGCTCGCGCGCGGTTTCGCTCACGCGGCCACTCTCCCCCGTGGCATACATCAACACGCAAGCCGAGGCCGCTGCGCCCCGCCCCACGCGCCCACGCAATTGGTGCAACTGGCTCAACCCAAAGCGCTCCGCGTGCTCAATCACCATCAGCGAAGCATTGGGCACATCGACCCCCACCTCAATCACGGTGGTGCTGACCAGCACCGCCATGACGCCGCTTTCAAACTGCGCCATGACTGCCTTTTTGTCAGCGGGCGGCATGCGCGAATGCAGCAGACCAACCAGCACTGGTTTTGTACCAGGCGAGTTGAGTGCGTCGCTCAGCAAGGCGTGGGTTTCGGTGGCATTAGTCAAGTCAAGCGCTTCGCTTTCTTCAATCAACGGACACACCCAATACACCTGACGCCCCTCATCTAGCTGATGGCGAATGCGTTCGATCAGTTCATCACGGCGCGACTCTGACACCAACTTGGTCACCACGGGCGTGCGACCCGGCGGCAATTCGTCGAGTGTGGACACATCCAGGTCAGCGTAATAGCTCATAGCCAGCGTGCGCGGGATGGGCGTGGCGCTCATCATCAACATGTGGGGCTCTTGTTCGGGCATGCCGTCGTGCTTGAGCATCTTCTCGCGCAACGCCAAACGCTGAGCCACGCCAAAGCGGTGCTGTTCATCGATGATGGCCAACGCCAAGTTTTTGAACTGCACTTGCTCTTGAATCACGGCGTGCGTGCCCACCACCAGCGCGGCTTCGCCGCTGGCAATCAGCCCCAACATTTCAGTGCGTTCTTTTTTCTTTTGGCTGCCCGTGAGCCACGCCACGCGCTTGCCCAACGGCGTAAGCAACGGCTCTAGCCAGCCAATCAGCTTGCGAAAGTGTTGTTCCGCCAAAATTTCGGTCGGGGCCATCAACGCACATTGCCAGCCGCCATCCATTGCCACAGCGGCAGCCAATGCCGCCACCACGGTTTTGCCCGAGCCGACATCGCCTTGCAACAAACGGTGCATGGGCACTTGGCGCATCAGGTCCAGCGCAATTTCTTCGCCCACACGGCGTTGCGCACCCGTCAAGCCAAAAGGCAACACGCCCAACAACTGCTCGTGCAAGCCCCCTTTTTTCAACACCAGCGCAGGCGCACGCAACTCGTCACGCGCGCGTTTAGACTGCAGCTGCGACAGTTGTTGCGCCAGCAACTCCTCGGCCTTCAAGCGTTGCCACGCGGGGTGCGTGCGGTCTTCCAGCTGCGCCAGCGACACATCGGGCGCAGGGTGATGCAAAAAATGCAACGAGGGCTCAAGGCCCCACGCTTTCGCTCCAGCACCCATCGCAGAGCGCGGCAAGTGTTCAGGTGGGATCGTCTCCACAAACGCACCATGACGCGCCGCATGCACCAGCCCGCTGTGCACCGCCTTGCGCAAATACACCTGCGGTAAACCTGCCGATGTGGGGTACACGGGCGTGAGGGCATTGGGCAGTGTGCCGCCTGCCATGCTAAAACTTGGGTGCATCATGGTGCGCCCCATGAAGCCGCCCTTCACTTCGCCACGCAAGCGCAAACGGGTGCCCACAGCCAAGGCTTTTTGCTGCGAAGGGTAAAAGCTGAAGAAGCGCAACGTGCAAGTGTCAGACCCATCGTCCACCACCACCAGCAATTGGCGGCGCGGCTTATAGGCAATTTCACACGACACCACCGTGGCCTCAATCTGCGCCATATCGCCCTCACGCGT
>CANBWY010000086.1 GCA_947373245.1 Comamonadaceae bacterium | reverse complement strand
GCGCGGCATGGCCCTGTGGGCGCTTGACTCTGAGCCGCAAAGTTTGTAATTCGTATTCCTGCATTTATTCATGGCCTGCACAGATGATGTGCGCCAGTTCGTCAAAACGGGGTTGCTTCTGACGATTTGACAATTCTTTTTATTGTGGTATTCACGCCGCGAGAGGTCAAACACTATGAGCAAACGCAAAATTCAATCGCACACACCAGACACTGACAACCCAGTATGGACAGCAGATGACTTTAAGCAAGCACGCAGCGATGCTTTGCTCACCCCTCGCGGCCGCGCCAAAGCAGAAGTGACAAAAGTACGCGTGGGCATACGCCTGTCGTCAGAGGTGATCGACCATTTCAAAGCCAGCGGCGACGGCTGGCAAACGCGCATTGACGCTGCGCTGCGTCAATACATTGCCGAACACCCAAGCGCTGCTTGAGGCGCTTCAAACGTTTGGTTATGCGCGTGCAGCCTGCAAGGTTTCACGCGTTTGCAGCGCCACGCGGCGCGCAGCATCCGCAAAGTCGTCACCCTTGGACGCATACAAAATCGCACGCGATGAGTTGACGATGATGGGGCCGGTGGTCGTGTCCCCACTCACGCGCAAACCAGCTTTGACGGTGGCTACCGCATCACCACCTTGTGCGCCCACGCCTGGAATCAGCAAAGGCACGGTGGGGGCAAGTTCGCGCACACGTTCGATCTCTTTTGGGTACGTCGCACCCACCACCAAGCCCAGCTGGCCGTTGAGGTTCCAAGGGCCTTGGGCGAGTTTGGCGATGTGTTCGTACATCAAGGGCTGTCCCTCGACGGACGCGAGGCGTTGGTTTTGCAGGTCGTCACCGCCGGGGTTGGAAGTGCGGCACAGCAAGAACGCACCTTTGCCGTGGTACTTCAAATAGGGGGCCACCGAGTCCCAGCCCATGAAGGGCGAAAGGGTGACGGCGTCTGCACCGTAGCGCTCGAAGGCTTCGATGGCGTATTGCTCGGCGGTGCTGCCAATGTCGCCGCGCTTGGCGTCCAAGATGATGGGCACATGGGGTGCGACGCGACGCATGTGTTCCATCAAACGCTCCAGCTGGCCTTCGGCGCGATGCGCGGCAAAGTAGGCAATTTGGGGTTTGAAGCTGTTCACCAAGTCTGCGGTGGCGTCGACGATGGCCGCGCAGAAGTCGTAAATTTTGTTGGCGTCACCCTTGATGCGGTCTGGGAACTTGGTGGGCTCTGGGTCAAGGCCCACGCAGAGCATGGAATTGTTTTGGCGCTCTGCGCGTGCAAGCATGTCAAGGAAGGTCATGGCGTGATTTTAGAAGGCTTACCATGCACCCCATGTCAGCCCTGCCCAGCCTCACCCGCCGTCAACTTTGGACGCTCATCACGCTCACCCTGGTGTGGGGCTTTAATTGGCCCATCATGAAGTTTGGCGTCACGGGCTTTCCACCGCTGACGTTTCGCAGCTTGTCGATGTTGATCGGTTTGCCCGTGTTTGGTCTGGCTTTGGTGTTGATGAAAGTGCCGCTGCGCATCCCTCGCACGCATTGGTGGGAGTTGCTCAAGCTGGCGTTTTTCAACCTGTTCGTGTGGCACGTGTTGGTCATCTTGGCGCTGCCCATGTTGTCCAGCGGGCGCGCAGCCATCTTGGGCTACACCATGCCCATCTTCTCGGCGATTTGCGGGGTGTTGTGGTTCAACGCACCACTGCACAAGCGCCAGTGGTCGGGCGTAGCGGCGGCGGGTGTGGGCGTGTTGCTGCTGCTGTGGAACGAGCTCAACCACCTGTCGGGTCAGCCGTTTTGGGTGCTGATGGTGTTGGTGGCGGCGGCCGTTTGGGCCTATGGCACGCAGCGCTTGCGCCACACGCCCATGCCCGTGCCCACGCTGGCCATCGCGTTTTGGATGACCAGCATGACCACCGTGTTGCTCACGGTGCTGGCCTGTGTGTTTGAACAAGACCGCTGGCAAATGCCCGCCCAGAGCACACAGTGGGCCATTCTTTACAACGCGCTAGGGGTATTTGCCTTTGCGCAAGCGGCGTGGCTCACACTCGCGCGCGGGCTGCCACCCGTCGCATCCACCTTGAGCGTGATGTTCATTCCCGTGTTGGGCGTGTTCAGCGGCGCGTGGTGGTTGGGTGAGGTGCTGCACTGGCAAGACTGGACCGCCGTGGCGCTGATGGTGGTGGCGATTGCTTCCGTGTTGTGGCCGGCTAAGGCTGCTTAGCTTTTTTGTTTTTGCTGAGCTCGCTGTGGGCAGAGGCCGTAGGCAGGTTCCTCATGCTGGGGTACCAGAAATCGTCACCTGCCCACGGCCTCTACCCACAGACTACGGCGTACAAAAAGCTTGATTCGGGTTGTTGGTTAACCACCGTTGCGCGGCTTGGGTGCGGCGGCTGACGATTTCTGGTACCCCAGCATGAGAAAGCCGCCGTACCCAAGACGCGAACTCGCACGCACGAAAAAACTACTCAGCCCCTTTGAGATGCGCCATCGCCAAACACAGGTCCGCCCACACCTTGGCCTTTTCAGGCAAGTTGCGCAGCACGTACGCGGGGTGGTAGGTCACCACCACCGGCACGTTTTGGTATTGATGCACACGGCCACGCAGCTTACCCAGTGGCGTGCCTTCTACCTCGGGCACGGTGTCGCGCAGCAGGGCTTGCACGGCGAAGCGGCCCATGGCCAGAATCATTTTGGGTTGCAGCAAGGCCACTTGGCGCTCTAGGTAGGGCAGGCACTGCGCCACCTCTTCGGGCTTGGGGTTGCGGTTACCAGGGGTGCGGCACTTGAGCATGTTGGCGATGTACACGCCGCCACCCTCTGCCGTGCGCTTGCCTGTGCGCGACAACGCCATAGCGCCCAGCATGTTGTCGAGCAGCTTGCCAGCTTGGCCCACGAAGGGTTCGCCTTGCTGGTCTTCTTCCTCGCCTGGGGCTTCGCCCACGATGAGCCAATCCACCTGCGGCATTTCGCCTTCTGCGGCGTTTGCGCCTACACCAAACACGGTGTTCTGGCGCGTGCTGCACAGAGTGCAGGCTTGGCAACTCGACACCGTGGCATGCAGCGTTGACCAATCCATTTGGTCAATCCCCGCAGGGCGCTGAATGATGGGCACAGGCGCGGCTTTGACGGCCGGTGCCGTCGGTGGCATTTGACGCGCCACTTGTTCGTAGCCTGCCGCCTGAGCAATGGCTTGCGTGGCCAGCTCGCTCGCAGCGGCAAAGCGATAGCCCTCGTCAGCGGGCGCTTGCACCACGGCTGGCTCTGGCGCTGCCATGACGACCGGCTCAGACAGGGGCGTCCACACGCGCACGCCCATTTCGGCCAGCATGGCGCGTTGGCGTTTGTCGAGGTGAAGGGTGTCTGTCATGGGTGCGTAGCTTACAGCTTCAACGACATGACCACTGCGTCTTCGCGACGACCCGCTGCGGCGGGGTAATAGTTTTTGCGTTCGCCCACGCGGCGGTAACCATAGCGCTCGTACACCTGTAGGGCGCGGACGTTGCTCACACGCACCTCCAGCCACAACCACTGGGCGTGGCGACCGCGCGCCCACAGTGCCAAAGCATCCAGCATCAGCACCGCATAGCCTTGGCCTTGGAACTCAGGCGCCACGGTGATGTTGAGCAAGTGCACTTCGTCCACTCCTTCCATGGCCACAAAGTAGCCAATCAAGGTGCTGCCGCCCATCAACGCCAACAACTGATAACCCGACTTGAGCGAGTCCGCAAAGTTGCCCCGCGTCCACGGTTGAGCGTAGGCGCTGTTCTCTACGCGCAGCACGTCGTCAAGCAGCGCTGCGGTGAGCGGCTCTAAGCGTACTTCGGGGTTCACCAGGGCGTTCATGGGTGCGGGTGAAGCTGTGCCTGCTGGGCTTTGAGGTGCAGGCGCTCGTCCGTGGTTTGCGCCACTTTGTCGCGGATGTACAGCGGCAAGGCTTCTTCGGGCGGCACAGCGTCTCCAGCGGCCCATGCGGCGGGGGCGAGGCGCAGCAGTGCGGCGGCGGTGGGCAAAGCCATCACTTGAGATGCCGTGAGTGCGGCGGGCCAACGGCCTGCGTACACGGGCCATGCGTTGCCTGCGGCGATGAAGCCGTCTTGCAACCAATCGGCGGGCCAATGCAGAAATTCGGGGCTATGCAGCTCGGGCGTCTGCACACAGCGCCAACGGCCTTGCAATGGGTTTTCTTCAGTTGCGACATTGGCTGCGCTCGGCGTGAACTCATAAGCCGCCGCATACACCTGCGCCATGCGCGCATCCATCACAGCCAACACGCGCGTCACAGGCGCAGCACCCGTCGCGGCGCTGGCTACGCGCGCCTCTTCGGCCACGGCCAACAAAGTGTCAATCGGCAACACGGGCAAGTTGGCACCAAAGGCCAAGCCCTGCGCCACCGAACAAGCAGTGCGCAAACCCGTGAACGCGCCGGGCCCACGGCCAAACACCACGGCTTGCAAATCGGTCAAGGCCAAACCGGCTTCTTGTAAGAGCGCCAAGGTTTGCGGAATCATGTGGGTGGACGTGAGCGCGCCGCCCGCACTGGTGTGCGTCCACGTGTGCGTGCCGCGTGCGACCGCAAGAGAAAGGGTGTCGGTGCTGGTCTCTAAAGCCAGCCACTGGTTGGTGTGCATGCGCTGATTATCCCAGCCGTGATAATTTGCCCATGACTCCTTTGCACTTGTCCCGTTCACGATTTGGCTTTGTGCGCTTTGTTGTGACGGTGATGTGCGCGACAGCCTTGCATGCGCAGGCAGCTCCGCATTCCAAAGCTGTGCGCAGCGAACCGCCCCAACACACCGCGGGCGACATCGGCCAATTACCGCCAGAAGTGCAAGCCGCGCTGCAACGCGCCAAAGTGCCGAGCGAGAACTTCCATGTGATGGTGGTCGACACCAGCGCCAGCAGCACACCACGCCTGAGCCATCAAGCGCAAGTGCGCGTTAACCCCGCTTCGCTGATGAAGCTCACCACCACCACCGCCGCGCTAGACACCCTCGGCCCCGCTTTTGTATGGCGCACGCCCGTGTATGTAGACGGCCCCGTGCGCGATGGCGTGTTGCACGGCAATGTGTATGTGCGCGGCAGCGGCGATCCACGCTTCGTCGTCGAGCGTCTGTGGCTGCTGATGCGCCGCATCCAAGGCCTGGGCATCCAAAACATTCAAGGCGACATCGTGCTCGACCGCCGCGCTTTTGACGTATCCCCACGCGACGCCGCCAGTTTTGACGGCGAGCCGCTGCGCCCCTACAACGCCGCACCCGATGCGCTGCTGCTGAACTTTCAATCGCTGCTCATCCAGTTTGTGCCCGACCGCGCAGCCAACGTGGCGCGCGTGCAGGTGGAGCCGCCACTCGCGGGCGTGCAACTGCCCGCCACCGTGCCGCTGAACAATGGCGACTGCAACGACTACCGCAGCGCGCTGCGGGCCGACTGGAGCGACCCCACACGCATTCGCTTTGCAGGCACTTTTTCTGCCCTCTGTGGCGAAAAAATGTGGCCCGTGGCCTATGCCGCGCCCCAACAATTTGCCCAACGCGCCATCGCCGGCATGTGGCAGCAACTCGGCGGCCGCTTGAGCGGTCAAGTGCGCGAAGGCAGCGTGCCCGACAACTTGCAGCCCATGTTCAACATGGAGTCGGCCACCTTGGCCGAGACCATCCGCGACATCAACAAATACAGCAACAATGTGATGGCGCAGCATGTGTTCCTCACGCTCAGCCAACAACAGAGCGGTGTGGGCAGCTTGGAAGCGTCACGCGAGCTGATGCAGCGCTGGTGGCGCGAGCGCGTGGGCGGCGACGTGCCCACCTTTGACAATGGCTCGGGCCTGAGCCGCGACGAGCGCATCAGCGCACAAGCCTTGGCGCGTTTACTGCAAGTGGCATGGGCATCGCCCAACATGTCTGAACTGATGAGCTCGCTGCCCGTCACTGGCCTAGACGGCACGATGAAACGCAGCAAAGCACAGGCCAGTGCCCACTTGAAAACAGGCAGCCTGCGTGACGTGGCTGGCGTCGCTGGATTTGTGGATACGGCCAACGGCAAGCGCTTGGTGTTGGTCGCCATCTTGCACCACGCCAATGCCAATGCGGCTCGCCCTGCACTGGACGCGATGATTGATTGGGCTGGCAAACAGCCTTAAGTCAAAGCCGTGAAGCCCAAACCAATTTCTGAAAACACTGAATGAACTACACCGAATGGGTCGGCTACGCCGCCGCCAGCCTGACCACAGCCAGCTTTGTGCCGCAAGCGTGGCTAACCTTCAAGACACGCGATGTAAGCGGTATTTCCTTGGGGATGTACAGCGCATTCACCCTAGGCATTGCGCTGTGGTTGGCCTACGGCTTGCTGATTGAAGCCTGGCCCGTGGTGATTGCCAACGTCATCACGCTGGTGTTGGCAGCCAGTATTTTGGCGATGCGCTTGCGCTTTGGGCGCAAGGCTGCTTAGGGCCGCATTGGGCCGCTTAAGAGGGCTGTTGAAGGCTTAAGGTGCCCAGCCGAAAGACACCATCGAGGCGACGATGCGGTCGGCCAAGTAGCGGTTGATCAAGGGGGTGAGGTTGATGTCGTCGGCAAACACCGAGGTTTGGTAATCAATCGAAGTCGCGCCACCAACCAACCCTGACAAGTCGCAACCAGCAAAGTTGCCGGACAAAGTACAAACTGGGGTGTACAAGCCAGGGACAGACAAGTTAATGCCGCTGAAATTCCCAACGGTACTTCCATCTGCAGCAAAAGAGCCCGCAAACGAGTTGAAGTCGGTCGTGCGATCCAAAACCGTGACCGGTTTGTGGTCTTGGCGATAAGCCGCGGTGAGCTTGGCCAGCAATGAGAAGTTAAATGAGCTGGGCACTGTGTTGCTCAAGTTTTGAATCGCAGCACGCGT
>CANBWY010000085.1 GCA_947373245.1 Comamonadaceae bacterium | reverse complement strand
CTCGTTTCAAGATGAGATCTGCCGGGGCCTTGAGCCCCCTAAAGAGTCGTTCAAGACCAGGACGTTGATAGGTCAGGTGTGGAAGCGTAGTAATACGTTAAGCTAACTGATACTAATTGCTCGTGCGACTTGACCCTATAACTTTGATCCGAACCTTAATTGTGTTGTCTGTGATCAGGGAAGTTATGCCAAGTGACGCATTCAAAAACAAAATCTGATATCACTCTATGAATTCGTTGCTTTGACTTAGTCAAGGTGACAACAAGTTATGCCTGATGACCATAGCAAGTTGGTACCACTCCTTCCCATCTCGAACAGGACAGTGAAACGACTTAGCGCCGATGATAGTGCGGGTTCCCGTGTGAAAGTAGGACATCGTCAGGCTGTTACAGCCTCAGAAACCCCCACTCAGTGAGTGGGGGTTTTTGTTTTTATAGGTATCAAGTGTTGGTAATTCGCCCATTGGCAATATGGCATGCGCCACTTTTTTCAAGCTCTCTGCATAAGTAATCAAACCACTTTCCAAAGCTTAAGTTGGCAGCATATTCTTGTCGTAGCATCTGTAAATATGATGTTGTTTCAGCCCAAGTAAGTAATTCAGGAAGCCTCAAGGTCTGAGTCTCCAAAAGTTTGAACTTCAACAAAACTTTTGCTGCGTAATTTCCGTGCTTTGACGGTGAAGATCGAAATTGCTTGAGTCGACTCCGTGCACGGCCCAACGCTGCATGGATATCGCCAAATCCAGCGCCATGTCCAGGCAGTATCCATGTCGGATTGAGTTGCTCAATCATTTGAAGCGTGGATTCAACTTCATCGAACGCTTGAATACCTTCAATCTCAGGAAACACCACACCAAAACCATTTTCCCAAAGTGCATCCGCAGAAATCAGGACCCTCGATTCTGTATTGAACAAAATGAAGGCGTGCTGATCATGACCCGATGCGGCATACGCTTGCCATACAGCGCCGTTAACCGTAAATGCATCACCGTTTTGCACAGTTCCAGTTCTTATGAAGCGCGGGCAATGTTGGCCTGTTGGCTTGTATGTCAGGGCATCAACATCCCAAATATCAATCAATTCGGCTTGTGCAACCGGAATAAGTGTTTCAACCTTTGGATAATATTTTTGTAAAGTAGCGTTGCCACCGCAATGGTCACTGTGCAAATGCGTGTTGATGATGGTTTGTAAGGGCCTATCGCCTAATACATCCGTCACAAGTTGTAAGGTCTGATCCGCATGAGTGCAGTAACCAGTATCAATGAGTAGGTTGGATGTTTCATCTTGCAAGAGGATGCTATTGGAAGAAAGCCAACCTCTTTCAATGAACGTAACTCCAGGGGGCAGTGTTGTCATAAAAGCGATCTTAAACCTCGATGAGAATAGGCTTGAGGATCGCTTAGAGTGTCGTCACTAATGCATCGTCAGCAACGTGCAAGGTTGCGGGAAAACCCTTAGAATGAAATCATGACACTCGTACAAACGCTCGCAAAAACCACTTTTGAAGGGGGGCGACAATTGCTGCGCTTCTCCACAGAGGCGCAAGCACAGGGGCATCGGACTGAAGGTGTGTTGATCCCTATTTCACCGCTTTGTACAGATCACAGGCCAGCTATTTTGGCCCACTTACTTGCCTTGTCTGCACATGATCGCTATTTGCGTTTCGGCTATACCGCCACAGATGAGCAGATTGAGCGGTATGTCAACGGCCTGAACTTTGAGCGAGATGAAATTTACGGTATTTTTAACAGCAATCTAGACATCGTAGCGATGGCGCATCTTGCCTTGATCAAAGAGCCTGGGCATGAATTCAGCTCGGAGTTTGGCGTTTCTGTTTTGGCACATGCACGCGGTCGTGGGTATGGTGCGCGTTTGTTTGAACGCGCAGTTATCCATGCGCGTAATGAGAAGGTGTACCAAATGTATATCCATGCCCTGACTGAAAACGCGCCGATGATTCGAATTGCACGCAAAGGCGGGGCTCATATCGAACGCGACGGTGCAGAAACCGAAGCCTTTTTGCAATTACCCACGCGCAATCTGGACAGTCGACTTACTGAGTTGGTGGCGAACCAATTTGCCAAAACAAACTACAGCATCAAAGAAGATGCCAAACGCTTTTGGAACTTCTTGGCCAAAGTACAAGAAATTCGCCAAGGCGTGCGACACGCTCGCCATCAATCCGCTGAATAATTTTTTTGCCACTTGCATGGGCTATGCTAGTGACTTGTGAGACTCTCGCAGCACTAGCTGCAACACTGTGATACCCCCGAATTCGCGTATTTTAGGAAAAGAAGACAAACGCAGCTATTGGCGGCGTTTGATTGAGTTCATTCATCCCGGCCCCGACTCGCACGAAGAGCTGTTAGATGCGCTGTCCGACGCCGAGGATAACCAAGTCATTGGTGCAGAAAGCCGCCTCATGTTGGAGGGCGTCTTGCGCATGGCGGCTCTCACAGCGGGTGATGTGATGGTGGCTGCCCCACGCATGGACCTCATTGAGCTGGACGCGCCACTTGAGGCAAGTTTGCATCAGGTCATTGACACAGGCCACTCCCGTTTTCCAGTGTTTGAAGGCGAGCGCGACAACCTCGTGGGTATTTTGTTGGCCAAGGATTTGTTGAAGCTCCAACGTGCGCCCTTGCTGAGCATCCGAACCCTGTTGCGCCCCCCTGTGTTTGTGCCAGAGAGTAAGGCGTTGAATGATTTGTTGCGCGAATTTCGTAACACCCGCAATCACATGGCACTGGTTGTCGATGAGTTTGGGCGCATCGCAGGCTTGGTCACCATCGAAGATGTGTTGGAGCAAATCGTCGGAGACATTGAGGATGAATTCGACAGCCAAGAAGACGTCGGTGATGTGTTTGCACTCGCTGACGAAACCCATCGTGTCAGTGGCGACGCTTCTTTAGAGCGCGTGGCAGAAGCATTCGGCACGCATCTAGAAGTCAATGCCGCAGAGGCCAGCGACGACACCCATTTCGACACCATCGGTGGCTTCATCGCCCACGCCATGGGGCATGTGCCACGCAGAGGTGAGCACTATGAAATCAACAAGCTGCGATTTGAGGTGCTACACACCCGCGGGGGCGCCGTCAAATGGTTCAAGGTCTACCCCGCACCTGTAGAGAAAAACGCGGCTTGAACGCATGGCCTTTTTTCTAGCGCCCTCCCGCTTTTCTTCACAGCCGCACATCGAAGGGCCAACAGCTTGGCCTCTCTCAAGTCGCGCATCGCTACTCTTCCTGATTGCGGGCATTGCACAAGCCCTTTCCTTGGCATGGCCGTTTGAAGGCAGCTTCAAAGGCCTGCCGCAAGGTTGGTTGCAGTGCGTGAGTTTGGCTGTGCTTGCTGGGGGCTTGGACCGTTGCCAAACACGCAAACAAGCCTTTGCGCAAGCTTGGCTGTTCGCACTGGCTTGGCTGCTGGGCAGCACCTGGTGGTTATACATTTCAATGCACACGTACGGCGGCTTGCCTGCCCCCCTCGCCGCCTTCGCCGTGTTTATATTGGCCGCAGGCCTTGCTTTGTTTTATGGTGCAGCAGGCGCCCTATATTTCGTGATTTGTCAGGCGGGCGTGGGTGTCCTCGCGCGGGCGTTTGCGTTTGCCGCTGTTTGGGTGTTGGCTGAGTTAGTGCGAGGCACCTTGTGGACGGGGTTTCCTTGGGGGGCTGGCGGCTATGCGCATGTCGACAGCGTGTTGCAGCATTGGGCCCCTTGGATGGGGGTGTATGGCTTGTCCGCATTGTCCGCTCTGCTGGTCATGGGCGTGGTGGCGCAGCATCGTGGGCCAGACAAAACCGCGCGAGGCGTGTGGGTGTGTCTGATTTTGTTGTCGAGCGCACTGGGCTACCTGTGGGTCACATCACCTAGCCAAACTGCCGCAACTGTTGCGATGTCAGACAAGCCGCTGCGGGTCACCTTGTTACAGGGCAACATTCCCCAAGACCTCAAATTTTCTGTTGGCGTGAGCCGTGCATTGCAAGACTATCGCCAAGCCTTGTTGACCAGTGCCAGTGACCTGACCGTCACGCCCGAAACCGCGATCCCCCTGATTCCCGATCAAATGCCCGACCAGTATTGGGCCTCACTGCAAGCCCATTTTGCCAAAGGCGCACAAGCTGCCTTGATTGGACTTCCGCTGGCAAAGCGAACCGTGCAGGGTGAGTTGCGCTACAGCAACTCGGCCATTGGGTTGACGCCCCAAGCCACATCGGCTGCCTCGACGCGCTACCAATACGACAAACACCATCTGGTGCCTTTTGGTGAATTTGTGCCACCTATGTTCCAGTGGTTTGTCCGCATGATGAACATCCCCTTGGGTGACTTCACCCGAGGCCCTGTGGCGCAGCCCAGTCTGTCATTCCAAGGCGAACGCATCGCCCCCAATATTTGCTACGAAGATTTGTTTGGCGAAGAGTTGGCGCGCAGTTTCATCGATCCAGACAATGCGCCAACGATGCTGGTCAACCTCAGCAACATCGCATGGTTTGGCAACACCGTGGCCATTGATCAGCATTTGCAGATCTCGCGCATGCGCGCCCTCGAGCTGGGCCGTCCCATGTTGCGGGCCACCAACACGGGCGCCACGGCCATCATCAACGCCCAAGGCCAGGTCACGCAGCGCTTGCCCAGTGCGGTGCCAGGCGCGCTGACGGCTGACGTTTACGGCGTGCATGGCCCCATCACGCCATATGCACGCTGGGTGTCTGTGTGGGGGCTTTGGCCTCTCGCGGGCCTCGCTTTACTCACCTTGTTGGTTGTGGCAGGCATGGCGCATGCGTCTAGGCACGGACGGCGTCGCTTCGGCCCGTAAAATCAGCGCTTGGCGGGCGTCTTGACCCGCAGCCTAAATTGCCAGTACCAAGCTGGCCTCGTTGCATGCTGACCTTTCAACAAATCATTCTCAAACTTCAGTCCTACTGGGCCGAGCAAGGCTGCGCCTTGTTGCAACCCATCGACATGGAGGTCGGTGCGGGCACTTCGCACACCGCCACGTTCCTGCGCGCCCTCGGGCCAGAGCCTTGGAAGGCCGCGTATGTGCAGCCTAGCCGCCGCCCTAAAGACGGCCGCTATGGCGAGAACCCCAACCGCTTGCAGCACTACTACCAATACCAAGTGGTGTTGAAGCCCGCGCCCAGCAACATCTTGGCGCTGTACTTGGGCTCACTCGAAGCCCTCGGTTTTGACCTCAAGAAAAACGACATCCGCTTTGTCGAAGACGATTGGGAAAACCCAACCTTGGGCGCCTGGGGTTTGGGCTGGGAAGTTTGGTTGAACGGCATGGAAGTCACCCAGTTCACCTATTTCCAACAAGTCGGCGGCATTGATTGCAAGCCCATCACGGGCGAAATCACCTACGGCCTCGAACGCTTGGCCATGTACCTGCAAGGCGTGGACAACGTCTACAACCTGACATGGACCGACGACTTGAAGGGCA
This sequence comes from Comamonadaceae bacterium, assembly GCA_947373245.1. Classification (GTDB taxonomy): domain Bacteria; phylum Pseudomonadota; class Gammaproteobacteria; order Burkholderiales; family Burkholderiaceae_C; genus Limnohabitans. Next base: position 1,849 of record CANBWY010000085.1, on the reverse strand, counting down.
ACAAACTGACGTATGGCGACGTGTACAAGCAAAACGAAGTGGAGCAATCCACCTACAACTTCGAGCACAGCGATGCCGAGTTTTTGTTCACCGCTTTTGGTGCGCATGAAAAGCAAGCGCAGCACCTCATTGGCGCGCAGCTCGCATTGCCCGCTTACGAGCAAGTGCTCAAAGCCGCGCATACCTTCAACATGTTGGATGCCCGTGGCGCCATCAGCGTGACCGAGCGTGCCGCCTACATTGGCCGCATCCGTAACTTGGCGCGCGCTGTGGCACAAAGCTATTACGAAAGCCGTGAGCGCTTGGGCTTTCCCATGGCACCACGCGCGTGGGTTGACCAAATGCCGAAAAAGACAGCCTGAGCGTAGGACACAAGAACATGACCACACACAACCTACTCATCGAACTCTTCGTGGAAGAGTTGCCTCCCAAAGTCTTACAAAAACTCGGCGACGCTTTCTCTCGCGTGCTGTTCGATCAACTCAAAGCCCAAGGCTTGACGGCGGCTAATTCTGCGGTCACTGCTTACGCATCACCGCGCCGTTTGGCCGCGCACATCACCGCTGTGTCTGCGCTGGCCGTTGACAAAGCCCTGCAACAAAAACTCATGCCTGTCAGCGTGGGCTTGGACGCCAGTGGCAACGCCACGCCTGCTTTGCTGAAAAAGCTGCAAGCCTTGGGCGTAGGCCCTGAGGCTGTGGCGCAACTCAAGCGCGCACCCGATGGCAAGGCCGAAGCCTTGTTCTACGACAGCATCGTCAAAGGCGCGAGCTTGGCCGATGGTTTGCAAAAAGCCTTGCATGAAGCCATTGTCAAATTGCCCATCCCCAAAGTGATGAGCTACCAGTTGGAGACCGATTGTGAATTGCCCGGCTGGAGCAGTGTGCACTTCGTACGCCCTGCGCACAGCCTTGTTGCCTTGCACGGCAGCACTGTGGTGCCGGTCACAGCTTTGGGTTTGACCGCTGGCAACAGCACGCAAGGCCACCGCTTTGAAGCCCGTGTGTCGCCCGTGGTGTTGGCCAATGCCGACGTGTATGCCGACACACTTGCCAACGACGGCGCCGTCATCGCCAGCTTCACCGAGCGTCGTGCCGAAATTGCACGCCAACTCGAAGCCGCCGCAGCCAAAGTGGGCGGCGGCGAAAACGCAAAGTCGCACGGAGCGCTCCGGCCAATTGACGATGCCGCCTTGTTGGACGAAGTGACCGCCTTGGTCGAGCGACCCAACGTCTTGGTGTGCGAGTTTGAAACGCAATTCCTCGACGTGCCACAAGAGTGTCTCATCCTCACGATGAAGGCCAACCAAAAATACTTCCCCCTGCTTGACGTCGCAGGCAAGTTGACCAATAAGTTTTTGGTGGTCAGCAACATCACGCCCGATGACGCATCCGCCGTGATTGGTGGCAACGAACGCGTGGTGCGCCCCCGTTTGGCCGATGCCAAATTTTTCTTTGACCAAGACCGTAAAAAGACACTCGCTTCGCGCGTGGACGGTTTGGCCAAGGTGGTGTATCACAACAAACTCGGCACCCAAGGCGAGCGCACCAACCGCGTGCGGGCCATCGCCAAAGGCATTGCCGCCTTGTTGCCGCAAGGCAAAGACGCTGCCTTCATGCAAGCCGTCGACACCGCCGCGCAACTCGCCAAGACCGATTTGCTGACCGACATGGTGGGCGAGTTCCCCGAGTTGCAAGGCATCATGGGCGGCTACTACGCCCGCCACGATGGTTGGGGTGAGGATGTGGCGCAAGCCATTGAAGACCACTACAAACCTCGCTTCGCAGGTGACGCCTTGCCACGCAACGCCGTGGGCGTTGTGGTGGCCTTGGCCGACAAACTCGAAACC
>CANBWY010000084.1 GCA_947373245.1 Comamonadaceae bacterium | reverse complement strand
GCCACCATTTGCGCGCGCTACGGTTTGGAGTGCGTGGTCTACATGGGCGCTGAAGACGTCAAGCGTCAAAGCCCCAACGTGTACCGCATGAAGCTTTTGGGCGCGACGGTGGTGCCCGTGGAGAGCGGCAGTCGCACCCTCAAAGACGCCCTCAACGAAGCCATGCGCGACTGGGTGGCCAACGTGGACAACACCTTCTACATCATCGGCACGGTGGCGGGCCCACACCCCTACCCGATGATGGTGCGTGATTTCCAAAGCGTGATTGGTGAAGAGTGCCTCACGCAAATGCCTGAGATGTTCAAGAGCCTCAAGATGGCCGAAGAACAACCCGATGTCGTGGTCGCCTGCGTGGGCGGCGGCAGCAACGCCATGGGCATCTTTTACCCCTACATCAACCACGAAAGCACCCGCCTCATCGGCGTGGAAGCCGCTGGCGAAGGCATGGACACCGACCGTCACTCGTGCTCGTTGCAGCTGGGCGCGCCCGGCGTGCTGCACGGCAACCGCACCTACATCTTGCAAGATGAAAACGGCCAAATCACCGAGACGCACAGCGTCAGCGCTGGCCTCGACTACCCCGGCGTGGGCCCCGAGCACGCGTTCCTCAAAGACATTGGCCGCGCCGAGTACGTGGGCATCACCGACAAAGAAGCACTGGAAGCCTTCCACTACCTGTGCCGCACCGAGGGCATCATCCCCGCACTCGAATCCAGCCACGCCGTGGCCTACGCCATGAAGCTGGCCAAGACCATGAAGCCCGAGCAATCCATCTTGGTCAACCTCTCGGGGCGTGGCGACAAAGACATTGGCACCGTGGCAGACCTGAGCAACGCAGACTTCTTCTGCCGCCCCAGCTGCCAAGGCCAATCGGTCAAAGGCGGCCCTGCCGAACAAACCATGAAATTTGTGAAGTGAACCGCACCATGAGCCGCATTGACGCCACCCTTAAAAACCTGAAAGCCCAAGGCCGCAAAGCCCTCATCCCCTATGTGATGGCGGGCTTTCCACAAGCCCACATCACGCCCGCACTCATGCATGGCATGGTGGACGCGGGCGCTGACATCATTGAGCTAGGCGTGCCTTTCAGCGACCCCATGGCCGACGGCGCTGTGATTCAAAAAGCAGGCGAAGCCGCGCTGCGTTTTGGCATTGGCACCGTCCAAGTGCTGGACATGGTGCGTGAGTTCCGCCAAACCGACACCACCACCCCCGTGGTGCTGATGGGCTACGCCAACCCCGTGGAGTGCTACAACCTCAAGCACGGCCAAAACTCGTTCGTCAAAGACGCCTCAGCGGCGGGCGTGGACGGCGTGCTGATCGTCGACTACCCACCCGAAGAGTGCGAAGAGTTCGCCGCCACCCTGCGCGCGCACAGCATGGACCTGATCTTCTTGCTCGCGCCCACCAGCACGGACAAGCGCATGGAACAAGTGGCACGCATTGCCAGCGGCTATGTGTATTACGTTTCGCTCAAGGGCGTGACAGGGGCAGGCAACCTCGACACCGACGCTGTCGAAGCCATGCTGCCGCGCATCCGCCAGCATGTGCACATTCCCGTAGGTGTGGGCTTTGGCATTCGCGACGCCGCTACCGCCACCGCCGTGGGCCGCGTGGCTGACGCCGTGGTGATTGGCAGCCGCATCATCCAGCTGCTGGAAGCCGCGCCCGCTGGCCAAGAAGTGGCTGCTGCGCACGTGTTTTTAGCGGGTATTCGCAAGGCTTTGGATGCTTAAAGCGCATCATCAAAGCCATCTGCCTCGCCCGTTAAAATCAACCCAATTCCAAAAGAACTGACGAAAGGCTCACCATGAGTTGGCTCGAAAAACTGCTTCCCCCAAAAATTCAACACACCGAACCGTCTGAGCGTCGCAGCGTGCCCGAAGGCGTGTGGGTCAAGTGCCCCAGCTGTGAGACCGTGCTCTACAAGAGCGACCTCCAAGCCAACCAAAACGTCTGCCCCACGTGCAGCCACCACCACCGCATGAGCGCCCGCGATCGTTTGGACATGTTCCTCGACGCCGAAGGCCGCTACGAAATCGGCCAAGAAGTGCTGCCTGTGGACGCCTTGAAATTCAAGGACAGCCGCAAGTACCCAGAGCGCCTGAAAGAAGCCATGCAAAACACCGGCGAAACAGACGCCTTAGTGGTCATGGGTGGGGCGGTGCATAGCATCAACGTGGTGGTCGCCTGCTTTGAATTCGACTTCATGGGCGGCTCGATGGGCTCGGTGGTGGGCGAGCGCTTTGTGCGCGGCGTGCACACCGCCATCGAACAAAAAGTACCGTTCATTTGCTTCACCGCCACCGGTGGCGCGCGAATGCAAGAGGGCTTGCTCTCGCTCATGCAAATGGCCAAGACCAACGCCTCGCTCACCCGTTTGGCTAAAAAAGGCTTGCCCTACATCGCCGTGTTGACTGACCCCACCATGGGCGGCGTGTCCGCTGGCTTTGCGTTTGTGGGTGACGTGGTCATCGCAGAACCCAACGCCCTGATCGGCTTTGCCGGCCCCCGCGTGATTGAAAGTACCGTGCGCGTGACCTTGCCAGCAGGCTTCCAACGTGCCGAGTTCTTGCAGCAAAAGGGCGCTGTCGACATGATTTGTGACCGCCGCGAACTGCGTAAAACCATCGCCAGCACGCTCGCCATGTTGCAACGCCAACCAGCGGATGCGGTGGCTTGATTTAAGCCGTAACCTGCAAAAACAAAAGCCCTTTTCGGAGGGCTTTTTCATGCGCGACATTTAGAGACGCGTTAAGCCCGCTTGCCCCAAATCACCAGCGCAATACCGCCCAGCGTGGCGACCGAAGCCAGCACAAACGGCTCGGTCATCACCTCGCCCAGCAAGGCCACACCGCCCAAGGCAGCCAGCACAGGCACGCTGAGCTGAATCGTGGCCGCTTGCGTGGCCTTGAGCGCGGGCAGCACCGAATACCAAAGCGCGTAGCCAAGGCCCGATGTGACAGCGCCTGAGGCAACGGCGTAGGCCAACCCTTCAGCATCCCAGCTTGCATTTAAAAGTGCGCTGGTTTGCATCACACCACTGAGCACCAAAGCCATCACAGCCGCTCGCCAAAAGTTACCCGCGGTCACAAGCGTCGGGTCGCCCGCGCCCCTGCCGCGCAGCGAATACACACCCCACGCCGCACCGGCCAGCACCATCAGCGCAGCGCCCAGCAGCGGTGGCGCAGCCAAACCCGGCAACATCAGCCCCACCAAACCCGCCAGCGCCAGCACAAGGCCCAGCCACTGCAAACGCGCCAAACGCTCGCCCTGCCAAATGCCACGGCCAATCATCGTGGCCTGCACGGAGCCAAACAACAGCAAGGCCCCCGTGGCCGCACTGAGGCTGACATACGCCAACGAAAAGCCTGCCGCATACACAAACAATGACAGCGCAGACCACCAGTTGCCAGCGCCCGTGCGGCCCGCACGCACGAAGCGAACAATCAGCCAAAGCACCACGGCCCCCGACACCAAGCGAATCGAGGTGAACGTGGCTGCGTCAATCGTGGTGTGCTTGAGCGCCATGCGGCACAGCACCGAATTGCCAGCGAAGGCGATCATGGTCACGAGGGTGAGTGAGGCTGTGCGTAGGGATGAGAGTTGAATCAACATAGGAACTTGATGATAGGCAAGGCAAGCAGCGCCACGGGTACTGCAGGCGACACATGCGAAAGACAATGAAACAGCTAGGGCTTCCACTTAAAATAAGTGGTTTGCTGCTCTACCCTTTTTGGGCAGCCCTTCCCTACTCACGCCTCTTTAGATGTCTAACAACAACACCCCCGCCACGCCCGAAGCCGCTCCCGTCGACGAAAACCAACTCATGGCCGAGCGCCGCGAGAAGCTCAAGGTCATGCGCGAGCGTCAAGCTGCGGGCCAAGGCGTGGCTTTCCCTAACGATTTCAAACCTGCGCACCACGCCGCCACCTTGCACGAGCTGCATGGCGACAAGACCGCAGAGGTGTTGACCGAAGAAGGCCAGTTCGCCAAAGTGGCAGGCCGCATGATGCTCAAGCGCGTGATGGGCAAGGCCAGCTTTGCCACGCTGCAAGACAGCACGGGCCGCATCCAGATTTACGTGACACGCGATGACGTGAGCGAAGACCTCTACGCCGATTTCAAACACTGGGATTTGGGCGACATCGTGGCGTGCGAAGGCAAGCTGTTCAAAACGCGCACGGGCGAGTTGTCGATTCACGCCACCAGCATCCGCATGCTGACCAAGAGCCTGCGCCCCATGCCCGACAAGTTCCACGGCGTGGCTGACCAAGAGATCAAGTACCGCCAACGCTACGTTGATTTGATGACAGACGAAACCGCCCGCAAGCGCTTTGTGGCGCGCAGCAAAGCGGTGAGCGGTATTCGCGACTTCATGGTGCAACACAACTTCCTCGAAGTTGAAACGCCCATGCTGCACCCCATTCCCGGCGGCGCCAACGCCAAGCCCTTCACCACGCACCACAACGCGCTGGACCAAGAAATGTTCTTGCGCATCGCGCCAGAGTTGTACTTGAAGCGTTTGATCGTGGGTGGCTTTGAGCGCGTGTTTGAGATCAACCGCAACTTCCGCAACGAAGGTATTTCGGTGCGTCACAACCCCGAGTTCACCATGATGGAGTTCTACGCCGCGTATTGGAACTACCAAGACCTGATGCACTTCACCGAAGAGCTGGTGCGCGACGCCGCCATGAAAGCCGTTGGCACCTTGCTGCTGACCTACGGCGGCAAGGCTGTTGATTTGAGCCAACCGTTTGAGCGCCTCACCATCCGTGAAGCCATCCTCAAGCACACCGAAGCAGGTGACAACGTAGACAACACGGTGTGGCTGACCAACGCCTTGCAAAAACTCGGTTTCAAAGAAGAGAAAGACAAACTCAGCACACGCAGCTTGGCCAGTTTGCAAGTGATGTACTTTGAAGAGACGGTGGAAGACAAGCTGTGGCAACCCACCTTCATCTGCGAGCACCCTGTGGAAATTTCACCCTTGGCCCGCGCCAGCGACAGCAAGCCCGATGTGACCGAGCGCTTTGAGCTCTACATCACAGGCCGCGAGTTCGGCAACGGCTTTAGCGAGTTGAACGACGCCGAGACCCAAGCCGCCCGCTTCCACGCCCAAGTGGCGGCCAAAGACAGCGGCGACGACGAAGCCATGTTCTACGACCACGACTTTGTGCGCGCTCTCGAATACGGCATGCCCCCCACAGGCGGCTGTGGCATTGGCATTGACCGCTTGATGATGTTGCTGACCGACAGCCCCAGCATCCGCGATGTCATTCTGTTCCCAGCATTGCGCCGCGAAGCTTAAACGCTCAAGCCCCAAAAAAATGCCTCGCTTGTGCGAGGCATTTTTTTTGGTACGTTCAAGGTTTACTGTGGCTGAAACCCGCTGGCTTTGATCATCTTGGCCCACACCTGCGTATAGGCGCCTTCGCGCTGCTCTAGCTGGTGCGCGTTCATGTAGCCCACGGTGAGGCCCATTTTGGTGAGCTGTTCATGCACGTCGGGCATGGCCAGCACTTTGGACAAGGCCGCGCCAAAGTGGTTGATGGTGGCTTGAGGCGTTCCTACAGGCGCGAAGATGCCGTAATAAGGCATGTCCTCTAAACCACTCAAACCCAGCTCTGCAAAGGTGGGGACGTCCGGCAAAGCCGCTTGGCGTTTAGCGCCCAAGACAGCCACCACACGCAGTTTGCCTGCTTTGTGGTTCTCTATAAAGTCAGGCACCGAGCCCACGCCTGCTGCGATTTGGTTGCCCAGCATGTCAGCCATCATGGGTGCGCTGCCGCGATAAGGGGCGGCCACCAAGTCGAGTTTGTATTTATCACCCACGACCTTCACCAAGAATTCAGGCGTAGAAGCGGGTGCAGGAATGCCTACTGAACCTTTGCTGCCTTGGGATTTAACCCAAGCCACATACTCGTTGAAGGACTTGGCAGGGGTACCGCCTGAGACGGCATAGGCATTCACAAACGTGGCAAAGCCCGCCACAGGGGCGAAGTCGCGTGCGGGGTCATAGCCCGGATTTTTAACCACCAAGGGCAAGATGGAAATGGTGTGGTCATGCGAGAGAAACAACACCGTGCCGTCAGCCGGCGCGGCCTTCAAGGCCTGCGCAGCAAGTTGACCGCCTGCACCGGGTTTGTTGTCTACCACCACCGGCACGCCAAGTTCGTCTTTGAGTTTTTCAGCCAAGATGCGGGCCACCGCGTCTGTGCCGCCACCGGGCGGAAAGCCCACCATCAGCTTGATGGGTTTGACGTTTTGAGCAGCAGCAAAACCACAACTCAAGGCCAGGGCTAAAACAGCAAAGTGACGACGTGCTGGAAACATGACTGAACTCCTCTAAAAATCAAGGTTGGCTTGGGGCTACGGGGGCGGCTTCGCCGTCTGGGTTTTGGCTGTGGTCTGGCTCAGCGTCCATGTCTGGGTTCTGGCCAAACTCGCCATCGGGCGAAGTTTTGCGAGCATCACGCTCGCGCAATTTTTCTTCTTTTTTCTTTTTCTTGGCTAACTCGCGTTGGCGTTTTTCGTAGTTGTAATTAGGCGTTGCCATAGGAGCTTTCGTAGAGAGTGGTGGTGGGTGCGGTTTAAGGCAAGAGGTCCAAAGCCCGCACGTAGGTGGGATGGGTCATCAGCGCGTCCCAAGCGAGCGGCGAAGTTTTGGGCAGCAGTGCGCGGCGGCGTTGTTCACTCGCGTCACTGGCGTGCCATTGGTTTTTGACGAGGCGTTCGGTCAAGCCTTCGAGCATGTCGTCTACGGCGTGGCCGTCACCGAGGCTTTGGTTACACAAGAGCACCAAGTCGCAGCCTGCGTTGAGTGCAGCCACGCCGGCTTGGGCAAAGCTGACCGTGTGGCCTTCGATGCGACGTGCGCCTTCCATCGACAAGTCGTCGCTAAAGATGGCGCCGTTGAAATGCAACTGGCCACGCAAAATGTCTTGCAGCCATCGTGGCGAGAAGCCTGCGGGCAAGGCATCGACCTTGGGGTAAATCACATGCGCGGGCATCACACTGGTGAGCGTGGTGGTGAGCCATTGGTAGGGCAAGGCGCAGTCGCCTAGGATGGCTTTGAGGCTGCGCTTGTCGACGGGAATGTCCACATGCGAATCGGCCTTGACAAAGCCGTGGCCGGGAAAGTGTTTGCCGCAATTGGCCATGCCCGCCAGCAACAAGCCGTGCATGACGCTCTTGGCCAAGGCGGTGGCCAAGCGCGGATCGCGGTGGAACGAACGGTCGCCAATCACGCCGCTTTCGCCGTGGTCAAGGTCAAGCACGGGGGTGAAGCTGAA
>CANBWY010000083.1 GCA_947373245.1 Comamonadaceae bacterium | reverse complement strand
GAAGCGGGTGCCCCTTTGCGCTGGGTCAAGCCCCGCGCAGCCAAGCGGCGAATCGGTGCAAATAACTGGGCTCGGCCAGGAAGATGGCCAGCGTCACAGCTGCGTTGGCCACGCCGGTCCAAAAGATGATGTCGGGGATGGTCATGCCCACACCTAGCATTGCGCCTGCGATGAGCGAGCTGGCAATCATGAACAACGCGTTGATGATGTTGTTGGCAGCGATGATGCGCGCGCACTCGGCGTTGTGGCTTTGCTGCTGAATCAGCGCATACATGGGCACGCTGTAAATGCCAGCAAACAGGCTGAGCAGCACCAAGTCGGCCATCACACGCCAGTGCGTGCTGATGCCCATGAAGGCGCTGATGCCCATCAGCTCAGACACAGGCAGGTTGTTCGAGGCCATATACAGGTCCACCGCAAACAGCGTCATACCCATCGCACCCAAGGGCGCCAAGCCAATTTCCACACGGCCACGGCTGAGCGCTTCGCACAAGAGCGAGCCCGCGCCGATACCAACAGAGAACAAGACCAGCAGCAGCGAGGCCACTTGCGCATCGCCATGCAGCACCTCTTTGGCAAAGCTGGGAAATTGGCTGAGAAAAATCGCGCCAAAGAACCACATCCAGCTGATGCCCAGCAGCGTGCGAAACACGGTGGGGTTGGCGCGTGCCAAACGCAGGTTGTGCAGTGTTTCGCTAAAGGGGTTCCAGTTGATTTGCAAGCGTGGATGCAACGCCGGCAGAGAAGGAATGCGCGCACTCGTCAGTCGGCCCAGCACCGCCACGGCCATACAGGCCACCGCCACGCTGGTGTGACCCACGTCAGGCATGGCCACCAGCAAACCGCCCGCTACGTTGCCCAGCAAGATGGCTACAAACGTGCCCATCTCGGTCATGCCGTTGCCGCCCGTCAGTTCATGGTCGCCCAGCACTTGCGGCAGGTAAGCAAATTTCACAGGGCCAAACAGCGTGGAGTGCAGGCCCATCAAAAACGTGCACAACAGCAGTACCACCACTTGCTGCGTGACAAAGCCCACAGCGGCCAGCGCCATGATGCCGATTTCAAAATTTTTCACCCAACGCATCAGCAAGGCGTGGTCCATCTTGTCGGCCAATTGCCCGCTGGTGGCTGAAAACAACAGGAAGGGCAGGATGAACAGCGCCCCAATCACCAAGCCCGCTAAAGAGACGGGCAACCAGCTCACGCTGAGCTGGTAGGTCACCATCACGGTGAAGGCGAACTTGAACAGGTTGTCATTCGCAGCACCGCAAAACTGGGTCCAAAAAAAAGGCCCAAACCGACGTTGATTTAAAAGCGCGAATTGGTTGGTTTCGCGTGGGGTAAAGCTGTCGGTTGGGCGATTCATTCAGAATTAAAGACGCTCAAAAATAGCCGCGATGCCTTGGCCACCACCGATACACATGGTGACCAAAGCGTACTTGCCATTGATGCGTTGCAGTTCGTACAAAGCCTTGACTGTAATCAACGCGCCAGTGGCACCAATGGGGTGGCCCAAAGAAATGCCAGAACCGTTGGGGTTGACTTTGGCGGGATCGAGGCCCAGTTCTTTGCTCACCGCACAGGCTTGTGCAGCAAAGGCTTCGTTGGCTTCAATCACGTCCATGTCGTGAGTGGTCAGGCCAGCCTTTTGCAAAGCGAGGCGAGACGCCGACACAGGGCCCATGCCCATGATTTTTGGGTCAAGGCCGGTGTGGGCGTAAGACACCAAGCGCGCCAAAGGTTTTGCACCACGTGCTTGCGCTGCTTTGGCCTCCATCAGCACCACGGCCGCAGCTGCGTCGTTGATGCCCGAAGCGTTGCCTGCTGTGACTGTGCCGTTTTCTTTGACGAACACGGGCTTCAACTTGGTCATGTCTTCGAGCTTGCAGTTGGGGCGGAAGTGTTCGTCGGTGGCGTAGGCCACATCGCCTTTTTTGCTCTTCAACATCACAGGCAGGATTTGGTCTTTGAACAAACCTGCTTCGGTGGCGCGTTGGGCGCGGTTGTGGCTCTCGACCGCCAAGGCGTCTTGCATCTCACGGGTAATGCCATATTTGGCAGCCACGTTTTCAGCGGTCACACCCATGTGGATGGTGTGGAAGGGGTCGTGCAAAGCGCCCACCACCATGTCGACCAGCTTGGTGTCGCCCATGCGTGCGCCCCAGCGTGCGCTGAGCGAGGCGTAAGGGCCACGGCTCATGTTTTCAGCCCCGCCGCCAATGGCGATGTCGCAGTCACCCAGCAAAATAGCTTGGCTGGCGCTCACGATGGCTTGCAAGCCAGAACCGCACAAACGGTTCACGTTGAACGCCGGCGTGCTTTCGGCGCAACCGCCATTCACAGCCGCCAAGCGTGACAAATACATGTCTTTGGGTTCTGTGTTCACCACATGGCCGAACACCACATGACCGACGTCCTTGCCGTCGATGTGGGCACGTGCCAGCGACTCGCGCACCACTTGGGCGGCCAACTCGCTGGGAGGAATGTCTTTCAGGCTGCCGCCGTAGGTACCGATGGCTGTACGAACACCGCTGACCACTACTACTTCACGCATCTTTGTCTCCAGTTATAAAAGTTAGAACTGAATGAGTTTGCGCCGCTTGGACTACAGATGTCTTACGCCAAAGCCCGGGGTCAAATGCTTGACCAAGCCACGGGCGCCGAGAAAACCAGCGGTTCTTCTGTGAAGGGATGTGGAAACCCGATGTCTTGCGCGTGCAGCATCAGGCGTGGTGTGAGTGCCAAGATGTCAGGCGGCGCATACAGCGAGTCGCCCAACATCGGGTGCCCCAAGCTTTGCATGTGCACGCGCAGCTGGTGGGTCCGACCTGTGAAGGGCTCTAGCTCAATCAAGCTGGCGGTGTCGCCCGCTTGCACCATGCGCCACAGGCTCAGACTTGGCTTGCCATCGGGGTGAATGATGTGGATGGGGCGACGCTCCCAGTCGAGCATGATGTTGCCTTCAATGGCTCGCCAGCCTGCTTCGTTGGTGGGCACGTGTGCTTGGGTGAGCAGCGGGTTGCCCGCCACTACCGCCATGTAGCGCTTGCTCACTTGGCGTGTTTCAAACAAACGGCTGATGCGGCGCTGCGCCTCAATGCCGCGCGCCATCACGATCAGACCCGAGGTGTCTTGGTCGAGGCGGTGGACCACCAGCGCATCGGCGTAGATGTCTTGCACGCGCTTGGACAAGCAGTCTTGCTTCTCAGGCCCACGGCCCGGCACCGACAGCAGGCCGCTGGGTTTTTCAAACACCAGCAGGTGTTCGTCTTGGTAAATCGGGTTCATGCGAGGGGGGCTCAAATTGGCTTTACGTGGCGCGCGCCTGTGTTTGCGCCAGCACCACATTCGTGGTGGGGCGTGCCACGCAGGGCAGCACATAGCCCTCGGCTTTTTCTTCGGCACTCAGGCCCGGCCACTCGATGGTGTAGGTCACCTCGCCACTCACAAGGCGGCACACGCAGGTGCGGCAGGTGCCGTTGCGGCAAGAGCTGGGCAGCTCCACGCGCGACAGCTCTGCGGCTTCGAGCAAAGTCAGGTCGCCCTCGACGTCGTATTGCAGGCCAGCGGGTTCTACCTTGACGGTGAAGATTTGAAAGTTCTCGGGGGCAGTCATGTGTGGGATGTCAATTTCGCTTCGGCTTTGTCCAGCACCAGCGCGAGGTTGTCTAGCAAATCGGTTTGGCTGAACGAGCAGCTTTCTTCTGTGAACAACGCGCTCGACTCCAGCCGATCCACCAGCCCAAGCCACACCTCTTCAAACTTGGGTGGCAAGGTTTTGAACCAAGCCGCTTGCGCGCGCGCCGTTTGCACAAACGCACGGTCTGTCGTGGCATCGCTGCGCAAGGTGGCCAGTGCTGTGCGAAGTGTGGCGAGCGCGGAGGCAGACATTACTTGCCCTTGATCTTGCCGCGTGGTGCAACGTAGGTCGTGGGCGGGTTGGGGCGGTCCGAGGTGGAGTTCTTGGGTGGCGAGTTGTCCTTTTTGGGCTTCTTCGTCATTTTGTTGCTGTGTTGTTCGCCTTTGGCCATATAGCCTCCTTGAGGTTCATCTCGGAGTGAGATGGGGTCATGGTAATTCAGTCTCTTGCCAAGTACCCAGCGCTAAGTCCGACACGCCGTAGGGGCCGATGTGGGTGCGGATTAGGCGCAGCGTGGGCAAGCCCACGGCGGCGGTCATGCGGCGTACTTGGCGGTTACGGCCTTCGCGGATGGTGAGCTCTATCCAAGAGGTAGGTTTGGTTTGTCGCACGCGAATGGGCGGGTCGCGTTCCCACAGGTAGGCGGGTGGCTCTACGGCACGGGCGCGGGCGGGCAGGGTGATGCCGTCGTTGAGCATCACGCCGCTGGCCAATGCTTGCAGCGCAGCCTCATCTGCCACGCCTTCGACTTGCACGAGGTAGGTTTTTTCCATCTTGAAGCGTGGGTCGGCAATGCGGGCTTGCAGCTGGCCATCGTCGGTGAGCAGCAGCAGGCCTTCGCTGTCGGCGTCTAAGCGGCCCGCCACGTACACGCCGGGCAGGCTGATGAAATCTTTCAGGCCGCGCCACTTACCCTCGGGGGTGAACTGGCTCAGCACCCCGTAGGGCTTGTTAAAACGAATCAGCATGGGACATAAAAACGAACGAAGGCTAGAGCGTATCAGGCACAGCTTAGTGCTTGGGCGCACGCTGATAGCATGCCTGCATGACTGCCCATTTTGAAAGCGTGCAAAACGCCGCGATGTACCCCGATGCCTTTGACGTGGCAGCCCCCGAAATTGCCTTTGAGCGTGACCTGTGGCCGCGCAAGCTGGGTGTGTTTGTGCGCAATGCGCCTAACGCCGAGGGCGCTGCGCCTGATTCCGAGCCTAGTGCCGAGCCTGGTGCCTCGCCCGCGCGTGAAATAGCCGTGGGCCAATTCGGTTTTGTGCCGCAGTGGGTCAAGTCGGCGTCTGACGCCAAGCTGCGTTCTACCAAGATGGTCAATGCCCGGTCTGAAACTGTCACCACGTCGAATAACTTTCGCGATGCGTGGCTGGCAGGCCAGCGCTGCATCGTGCCCATGATGGCGTTTTTTGAAGACGACTGGCGCAGCGGCAAAGCCGTGCCCACGCGCATCACCCGAGTGGACGGCAAACCCATGGGGGTGGCGGGTATTTGGGAGCGTTGGGCCAAAGACGGTACAGAAATCATCAGCTTCACGCTGCTCACCGTCAACGCCAACAGCCACGCCTTGCTGCACCGCTACCAACAAAACGGCAACGAAAAGCGCATGCCCGTCATCTTGGCCGAAGGTGCGTATGACGCGTGGCTCAATACCAAGCCCGAGAAAGCGCGTGAATTTATGCGCGCTTACTCGGCTAGCTTGTTGACGGCCAATCCCGTTGAAAAGAAGTAGTTACTTCACTTCGGTCACGAACTGCTCGCGTGAGCGGCGCACTTTTTTGAGTGGGGCAAGCCAGTCTTGCTCGGCCAAGCGGTAGCCCAAAGGCATGATGGCCACGCTACGCAAGCCGCGTGCGTGCAAGTTCAAAATGTCGTCCACAGCCGCTGGGTCGAAACCTTCCATCGGCGTGCTGTCTACTTCTTCAAACGCTGCGGCGATCAACGCTGCGGTCATGCCAATGTAGGCTTGACGTGCGGCGTGTTCAAAGTTGACGCTGGCATCGCGAGCGGGGTAGTTGGCCAACAACATTTGGCGATAGTTTTCCCAGCCTTCGCTGGTGCCGCCGCGCTGGGCGTTGGTCAGGTCAAACATCATGTTGATGCGCTCGGGGGTGTAGGTGTCCCATGCAGCAAACACCAACAGGTGCGAGCCTTCGCTGATTTGTGCTTGGCCATGTGCGTTGGCTTGAATTTTGGCGCGCACTTCAGGGTTGGTGACCAACATAATTTCAAACGGCTGCAAGCCGCTGGATGTGGGCGCTAAGCGAGCGGCTTCGATGATGCGCTCCACTTTGTCTGATGGGACAACCTTGGTGGCGTCCATTTTTTTAGCGGCGTAGCGCCATTGCAATTTATCGAGAAGAGTAGACATTTAAAAGTTCCTTTAGGAGGAGAAGCATAGCCAAGCCAGCAGGAGTTGGCTGGCTTGGGGCTATTTAGTGATTTTGTGTTGTTAAACCATCTGTACCACCAATTTTTTGCCGCAGGCCTGCGCGTATTTGCGCAGCGTGGCAAAAGAGGGTGAGTGTTTTTCGCTTCGCAGCGATGATTCAAGTCTAGAAATGGCCGACACCGTGGTGCCCATTCGTGCAGCTACATCGGCTTGGGTGAGGCCCGCGGCCAAACGTGCATCCAGCATAGCGTGCAGCGTGGAATATTCCTCCTCCAGCGCATCGTAGGCTTTTTGCACACCCGGCTTGGCGAGCAATGCCTTTTTAAAAGCCGCATCATGCGGCACGGGTTTGTATTCGGTGTTAACCATGTTGCACATCCTTTAATCGTTTGCGTGCCACGCGCATTTCTGCTTCTGGAGTCTCTTGGGTTTTCTTCACAAACGAGTGCAGCACCACAATGGTCTTGCCCACTTGCGTGCAATAAAACACCCGTCCAATTCCTTCAGGCCCTTCGGGGCGTAGCTCAAACAAACCGCCGCCCATCGCACGTGAGTGCGGCATGCAAAGGTTTGCGCCGTAGAGTGCCATCGCTTCAGTCAACCGTAAATAGTCAGACACGATACCCGCAGGCATGGCCCATACATCGCGCTGAACACGCGCGTTGTAATAGGTGATTTGCCAGTTTGACGTTTGTGATATGTTAGCAGATTTGCTAATACGATCTGGTGTGCTGCGTCTTGAAGTCATGCAAGCTTTTTAGCTTTGCATAGCAATGTCCTGTGTGTTCGTGGCTTGAGCTTTGTGTAAGTAATGGCTTAGAAAATCAGGCTCTGAATGTGTGCAAGGCTGTTAACCGCAAAAGTGCCTATTTATAAGGCACTGTACGCCAAGCCTTATGAAATAAAGGCTTGGCGTGATAGCCAAGCTGTTTTCCACAGCTTCATGCACAGATGAGCAGGACAACTTTGACCAAAGGTCTACTGAGTTGATTGCACTACTTGGCGTTTAACTGCATCGAGTGTTCGCCCATCTACAGTTTTCCATTCACTCCATCCATTGGCTGCGCGGCCCATGACAATGACTGCAGCACGGCTTGGACTGGAAAAAAGATAGTCACGAGTGAATTCAAACATTTCGTTTGTCTCGACTAGAACACCTTCGTCAATCAGTTTTTGACGAGCGCGTTCATCATTCGTCCCGATACTTGATGCAACCATTTCTTTGCGGCAGCGGGAACCTTTCAGGACAACAAAGCCTTCTGATGTGTACTCGCCTATGCCCTCAGCGCCAGAGCCTTTGCAGTAAAAAAGTTCTGTTTCATTTTCAATCGTGGACGTGTTTGTCAATGGTTCGAACATGGGCTGCCCCATCGTCGCAAGTAGTGTGGCGGCCGTTTCATGAATTTCATGGCAATCGGCTTCAAGCGGTGCGGGTGTGTGTGGTCGAGCACCTGTATTGCCGTTTTCTAGTGTGTAGCGTCCGGCTTTCGTAGCTTCTGAAATAGCGAACCACTCCAAGAACAGTGCATGAGTTTGCGTCATGCT
>CANBWY010000082.1 GCA_947373245.1 Comamonadaceae bacterium | reverse complement strand
AGCAGCTGGAGAGCTGCGAGCGCAGCGTGCCGGCATTGAACAGCGTCGGTGTGCTGGACATGAAGTCAAACGAGGACAGCACCTCGTAGAACTCGATGGCGCGCGCCTCGCGGTCAATCTCGTTGAGGGCCAGGCCCATGGCCACGCGCATGAAGAAAGCCTGGGGCAGCTCGATGCGCTGCTTGCCGATGTGCAGGAAGTAGCGGTCGTACAGGGTTTGCAGACCCAGGTAGTCAAACTGCAGGTCGCGGCTGCTCTGGAGTGCGGCGCCCAGGCGCTTCAAATCGAACTGCAGCAGCTTTTCATCCAGGCGCTCGGCCTCCACGCCCTTCTTGATGAAGCCGGGAAAGTAGTCGGCATAGGCCTCGCCCATATCGGCCTGGGCCACATCGCGGCCCAGTACCTCGCGCGAAATGGTGTGGAACAGCAGGCGCGCGGTGGCGTAGGTGTAGTCCGGGTCTTTTTCGATCAGCGTGCGGGCGGCCAGGATGGAGGCCTTGTAGACCTCGTCCATGGGCACGCCGTCGTACAGGTTGCGCATGGTCTCAGCCATGATGGGATCGGGCTTGACGTCCGCACCCAAGCCAGCACAAGAGTCGTTGATCAGGCGCTTGAGGTTGTTCAAGTCCAAAGCCACGCGCTGACCGTTGTCGACCACGTGCAAAACAGGGGCTGCTGGCGCTTGCTCTTCTTTGATGTGCGCACGCTCCTGGTTGCGACGTTCGCGGTACAGCACATAGGCGCGGGCGATCTCATGATGGCCACCGCGCATCAAACCGAGTTCCGCTTGGTCTTGCACGTCTTCAATGTGGAACGTGCCACCGCCTGGACGTGAACGCATCAACGCGCGCACCACGCCTTGGGTCAACACCTCGACCGTTTCGCGTACGCTGGCTGAGGCCGCGCCTTGTGTGCCGTGGACAGCCAAAAACGCCTTCATCATGGCCACAGCAATCTTGGCGGGTTCGAACGGAACCACGGAGCCATTGCGGCGAATGATTTGGTAGTGCGTCAACATCGTTGGGTTCTCGGTGTCTGCACGGTCATGCATGGTGGAGGCATGACCCATGGAGGTGGCGTGCGCAGCGTTTTCAGCGATTTGCATTTCTTCTTCTTCCTGGTAGTCGGTTTCAATAGAGCGGACAAAAAGCGGTGCATGACCGCTTTTGTGAAATCCATGCCGACACTATATCTGGTGTTCGTCGATGCGCCAATACGCTACAGGTAGTGTTTGGGTAGAAATTACTTACATTTGAAATTTCATCAACAGCGGGGCACGCGCAAGGTGATTTTTGACATCGGCGGCAGCTCAATATCGACGGGAATTTGTTGCCGAGATCTAGGTTTGATGCGTCATGGCGAGGCATTTGATGCGCAAATGCGCATGGTGTCTTGTTGCGAAATTGCCGTGCACAAACCTTGTGCAGCAGAATTTTTTTTGTTCAATGACGAAAAATTAATTTTTCGAAGGGCAGCGGTCGCCAGCCCAGCCCAAAGAATGCTGCAAAAGTTTCCAATCAAACCCTGCCCCTGGGTCTTGTTTGCGTGTCGGTGCCACATGTTCGTGCCCCGTGATGTGGCGCAGTCGGTAGTGCTGTGCAATGGCCGCGCAGACGCTGCTCAGCGTTTCGTATTGCGCGGGCTCAAAGCGGTCACCCTCTAGGCCTTCGAGTTCAATGCCAATCGAAAAGTCATTGCAGTTGTCACGCCCTAGGTGGTGCGAGCGGCCAGCGTGCCACGCGCGTGCGTCGCAGCTGACAAATTGAAGCAAGGCGCCGTCACGTCGAACCACAAAGTGGGCGGACACTTCTGTGCCGCGAATTTGCTGAAAATAAGGGTGAGCGTCCCAGTCCAGCGTGTTGGTGAACAAGGCTTCAATTTCGGGGCCGCCGTATTGTCCAGGCGGCAAGCTGATGGCGTGGATGACCACCAAATCAATGGACATACCTGCCGGGCGAGGCCCGAAGTTGGGCGAGGGCGTGTGTTTGGCAAAGCGGTACCAGCCGTTGTGCCACAAGGGGGTCATGGGCTGTTCAACCTTCATGATTTTGGCGATGCGCTTCGCTGCAATACACGCCTTGCGTGCCACGGATGGCCTCATTTTCCGGCACATGCGTGCCGCAGTGTGCACAGGCCACCACCACTTGCGGGCTGGTTTTTTTCTGAGGCGTTTGGCTCGACTGACGCTGCTGGCGAATCCACCAAATGCCGCCCACCACCATCAACAACAGGACAAGGTATTTCACGTCACGCGTCCCAAAATCACTTCCAACACAAACCGTGAGCCAGCATAGCCCAGCAGCAGCAAGCCCGTGCCAATGTAGAGCACGCGCACGGCTTTGCGGCCACGCCAGCCAAAGCGGTGGCGACCGACGAGCAACACGGCAAAGGTCAGCCACGACAGCAACGAGAACACAGTTTTATGGTCCCAGCGCCAAGCGGCTTGTGCACCATACAAGCTGTCCCCAAACCACCAGCCGGCGGCCAAGGTGGCTGTCAGCAGCACAAAGCCAGCGGTCACGAAGCGAAAGGTCAAACGCTCTAGCGTGAGCAAGGGCAGGCCCACATGCGCGTCTGCGCCCATGCGCATGCTTTTTTCAGCACGCGTCATCAGCCACGCATGCACCACCGCAGCCGCAAACAAGCCATAAGACGCGACGCCCAAAGCCAAGTGCAGCGGCAGCAAAGGCGATGTTTGCGTGTGCAAGGCTGAGCCGGGAAACACCGCGGCCATCAACACCACGGCAGCGCCCACGATAGACAAGGTCCAACGTGTGCGTAGTTGTGGAAACCAGTGTTGCTCCAGCACGTAAAAC
Organism: Comamonadaceae bacterium; assembly: GCA_947373245.1. Taxonomy (GTDB): domain Bacteria; phylum Pseudomonadota; class Gammaproteobacteria; order Burkholderiales; family Burkholderiaceae_C; genus Limnohabitans. The sequence goes on along the minus strand of CANBWY010000082.1, from coordinate 4,767 downwards.
GTGAGCATCAACCAAGTGGTGACCGACAGCGCGGGCGCAAAACCGAAGCGCATACCGCCTTCTTGCGGCGCAAACAGCGCAAAAACCAGGCCCAAACCATGCAGCGCCCAAGGCACGCTCAGAAGGCGATGGCCCATGCTGGGCGCCACGCGCGGGCCGATGAGTGCCGTCAATGCGTAAGCGGCTGCCGTGGGAACGCCAAGCCAAAGGTTGAGCGGGATGTCGCTGGCTAAAATCATGACAACAGTTTAGCGTTTCGCTACACACGCAAAACCAGCCCTTCAAAGGGGTTTATATGGCCTCAGCCCTTACCGACAAACTCTCGCGCCTCGTCAAACACATCAGCGGACAGGCCCGCATCACCGAAAGCAACGTGGCTGACATGTTGCGCGAAGTGCGCATGGCCTTGCTCGAGGCCGATGTGGCCTTGCCCGTGGTGCGCGACTTTATTGCACGCGTCAAAGACAAAGCCCTCGGCCAAGAAGTCATTGGCTCGTTGCAACCGGGCCAAGCCTTGGTGGCCATCGTCAACCAAGAGCTGGCCGCCACCATGGGCGAAGGTGTGAGCGACTTGAACCTCGCCGCGCAGCCCCCCGCCGTGATTTTGATGGCCGGTTTGCAAGGTGCCGGTAAAACCACCACCACCGCCAAGCTGGCGCGTTGGCTCATCAACCAACGCAAGAAAAAAGTGCTGACGGTGTCGGGCGACGTGTACCGCCCCGCTGCGATTGAACAGCTCAAAACGGTTACCGCCCAGGCCGGTGCTGAGTGGTTCCCTAGCTCGCCAGACCAAAAGCCTGCTGACATTGCCCGTGCTGCGTTGGACTATGCGCGCAAACACTACTTTGATGTGTTGCTGGTCGACACGGCGGGCCGTTTGGCGATTGACGAAGCCTTGATGGCCGAGATCAAACAACTGCACAGCGTGTTGAACCCCGTCGAGACTTTGTTTGTGGTGGACGCCATGCAAGGCCAAGACGCCATCAACACCGCCAAGGCCTTCAGCGATGCGCTGCCTTTGACCGGCATTGTTCTGACCAAACTTGATGGCGATTCGCGCGGCGGTGCGGCCCTGTCGGTGCGCCAAATCACGGGGGCGCCCATCAAGTTTGCGGGTACCAGCGAAAAGCTGGATGGCTTGGAATTGTTCGATGCCAATCGTCATGCCGGCCGCGTGCTGGGCATGGGCGACATCTTGGCATTGGTCGAGCAAGTCACGGCGGGCGTGGACATGGCGGCGGCACAAAAATTGGCCGACAAGGTCAAACGCGGTGATGCCTTTGATTTAAACGACTTCCTCTCGCAAATTCAGCAAATGCGTTCCATGGGCGGTTTGTCCAGCATCATGGACAAACTACCCACGCAAATGGCCGCCAAAGCCGGTCAGGTGGACATGGACAAAGCCGAGAAAGACATTGGCCGCAAGCAAGGCATCATCCACAGCATGACGCCACTGGAGCGGCGCAAGCCCGAGCTCATCAAAGCCACGCGCAAGCGCCGCATTGCCGCAGGTGCGGGTGTGCAAGTGCAAGACGTGAACCGCTTGCTCAAAGAGTTTGAGCAAATGCAAAGCATGATGAAGAAGATGAGCGGCGGCGGCATGATGAAGATGATGAAGCGCATGGGCGGTATGAAAGGCATGGGCGGCGGGGGCTTCCCCGGCATGCGCTGAACTTTTCGCTTCAATGCGAAAGCCCATCATGTTTCCATGATGGGCTTTTTCTTTGCTTCAGGTTGACTAGAGCTTATCTAGCACTAAGCGGTAGTCAGTTGCGGCTTCAATGCCAGCTCTCAAGCGGTTAGATAGGTTTTGAAATGAAGATATCAAAGCCGTCATACACAGTCGAGGTCGGCATAGATGACGCACGAATGGTCCATCCACCCCCTGTACTTAGAGAAATAGATTTTCCTGAGCCATTAGGGAATGACGAGTTCGTTACGTTTGGAATCCAGTACATGCCATCAGTTGGCTTGTTTAAATAGTAGCTAACACCAGAGCTGGTTGTATAAAAGCTATCGACCGTGTTCAAACTTGTGATAGTTGTGGCAGCGCCGCTAATTGTGTCGCCACTGTAAAAATTCCATCCAGTGTTCGCATTGTTTTTCGGTGCGCGATAAAAGTACCACGCAGTGGATGTGTCTTGTGTCACGCCGAGCGAAGGAAGCTTCAATGTGACGGCCTTAGTAGCAATAGTGACGCCCGTGTAATTAGCACCATTAATTGTTCCTGATTGAACGAGGAACAAACTGGGTCGTTGCTGATTGACCATCGCAAAGGCTTTCACTGTGGAATTTCCGTCTGCTGATGTGCAAGTGATCAAGCCATCCGTGTTGCTCGTGCATGTTGAATTCGTGCTCGTATTGCTCGCGGAAGGCGTTCCACAGGTTGGTGATGCGCCAGATGTTGAGCACGAAGCAAATTTCAAATTCCCAGAAGAATCTACATTGAAATACGAAGGTGCACCATTCATCAAATACTGACCGCCACTCAGAACCGAGACATATGTAATTGCAGGGTAGTTGCCTGCAAATGCAGCATCATTCAAGTTCAGGTTACTTTGTACAGGTACACCCATGCCAAAAGTAACAGTGTTATTTGAAAAGACTTGCTTCCATGCAAAAACGCCACTCTTAGAAAAGTACGAAGTAATCACAGAGGTTGGCATCGTGATGGTGAATGCACATTTAACTGAATTTCCGCTAGAGGTTAGCTTTTGAACTAAGTAGTTGGTATTGCTACCAACAACATTGGCGGTCATTGGACTAGCGCTAATGTCAATGTTCCACTTGGTGACGTTATCTCCTCCGGTCATGGCACCACCGTTGTACAAGAAGGTCCAGTATTTGCCACCCCTTACATATGGACAGTCATCCAGTGCACTGGCTGCGGGGCCAACAGCTGTTGCGGTAACTGATGTGATGTTGTTCGAGTTTGCAGCCGCTAAGGCCGCGCCTATTTGAGTCAATGACTTTTCAGCTAAAGCCAATGTGTGCACCACTTGATCCAATTTCTGATCAAGTGCATCTCCGCTAGTTGATCCATTTGTGGCTGTGAACGAAGTTTTTAGTAAGTCGTAATTGACGACATCAATCCCAATCGATGCAAGTGCCGCCTTAACTTTGGTTTGAGCTGCTGCTATGTTGTCAGTTGTAATTGTTGATGAATACGTCGAAAAATTAGCGAAGACCGTATCTGGATTGGCTCCAAAAATGACGGTTGACAGAATATGTGACAACGGCGTCACGTTGGCTGTGGTCGCACCACTTTCGACCAATGAATAGAGTTTTTGCTGAGTCGTCGGCACCGTGACTTTTACTGCGCAGGGGAGGGTTACGCCCGTTAAGTTCATCGTATAGGTTCCGTCATCGGCGGTGACGGTGGAGCCTGTGACGCCGTTGGCGCACACGAAATCTACCGCTCCTCTAGGGATTGCAGCACCAGTTGCTGCTGTACCAGAAATTGCTGCATTGATTGCAGTGCTGGGTGAAGTAGAGCCAGAGCCGCCGCCTCCTCCTCCTCCTCCGCATCCGAATAGGCTTGCTACAGCCAATATGAAGAGAAGACTGTTGAAGAGCATTTTTTTCATCTAGAGTACCTAATGAGTTAAATTTAACGTGGTTATAAGTTTCTCTATTTGCGATGCTTTTGTCAATGCAAAAGCAAGCAAAACTGAAACCGGGCCGGCCACTAGGGGCAACAAGCTTTGACCCTATGCCTGCACGAGCTTTTGGAGCCGCCGTTAGAACAATTCGTTTAGATTTAAAAATTTCTCAAGAAGAATTAGGCAATTTAGCAGAGGTGGAAAGATCTCATATGGGCAAGATTGAGCGAGGTGAGCATTTACCGAACTTTGTTCTGATTCTTCGATTGGCCCAAGCACTACAAATCAGACCTGGGGAGTTAGTCGATAAAGCGGTGGCTCTTATGCAGCCATAAGTAAAAATCCCAGCGCCTCACGGCCACTGGGATTTCTTGATGAGAGACGAAAGTGAGCTTTATGCCAACTCTTTCACAAACACCTCACCGCGCAAGGAGTGCGGGTTGGCTTCCGTGATCTTCACGTCAATCAGCTGGTTCATCAGGCGTTCTGGGTTGGGGCCGCCTTTGAAGTTGACGATGCGGTTGCACTCGGTGCGGGCGCGCAGCTCGGTGGCATCTTTCTTGGCGAAGCCATCGACCATCACGCGTTGCACGGTGCCCACGCGCTGCACGTTGATGTCGCGCATGTTGTCTTCGATGATTTTTTGCACTTCTTGCAAGCGGCGCAGTTTCACCGCGTGCGGCGTGTCATCGTGCAGGTTCGCCGCAGGCGTGCCGGGGCGAGGGCTGAAGATGAAGCTGAACGAGTTGTCAAAGTACACATCGTGCATGAGCTTGATGAGCTTTTGGTGGTCTTCTTCGGTCTCACCAGGAAAGCCCACGATGAAGTCCGAGCTCATGGCCATGTCGGGGCGAATGGCGCGCAGCTTTTTCACGGTGCTCTTGTATTCCATCGCGGTGTAGCCCCGCTTCATGGCCATCAAAATGCGGTCGCTGCCGTGCTGCACGGGCAGGTGCAGGTGGCTCACCAGTTGCGGCACCTTGGCGTACACATCAATCAAACGCTGTGTGAACTCGTTGGGGTGGCTGGTGGTGTAGCGGATGCGTTCGATGCCAGGGATCTCGGCCACGTATTCGATGAGCAACGCAAAGTCGGCAATCTCAGTGGTGCCGCCCATCACGCCGCGATAAGCGTTGACGTTTTGGCCTAACAGCGTGACTTCTTT
>CANBWY010000081.1 GCA_947373245.1 Comamonadaceae bacterium | reverse complement strand
CACCCTAGATGCAGCGTTTTATGACGCTCAGAGGGTTACAGAATCTTCGCCAAAGTAGGCAATTAGATTCTGTATATTTGAAAAAGTTGGAATTTGGCTGAAAAAATCGCACAAAGTAAAACACACCGTTTTTGCTTCGTGCTGCACCTGCCATGTACGCTGAGTTACACCGCAAGTACTACTTTTTTCAATCCGCTGCTCTACCAACTGAGCTACCGGGCCAAGACCGAAATTGTAGCACAAGCCATGCGTTAAGCAGCGCGTTTGGCCTTAGAAAGATCAACGCCCAACTGCTTGAGCTTGCGATACAAATGGGTGCGCTCTAAGCCAGTTTTATCCGCCACGCGCGTCATGGAACCACTCTCTTGCATGAGGTGGTATTCAAAGTAAGCGCGCTCAAACGCATCCCGCGCTTCACGCAGGGGTTGCTCCAAGTCAAAACTTTGGTGTGTCGGCGGCAAAACGACCGCTTGGGGCGCGGCAAATGCGCCCGCGCTGTCTTTCACGCCATTGAGCGCCAACGCTTTCGCGGCAGGGGATGCAACGGGCTTACGCACCAAACCCTGCTCAATCGCTTTGAGCAGCTTTTGCATGGTGATGGGTTTTTCAAGAAAAGCGTACGCCCCGATGCGGGTGGCTTCGACGGCGGTGTCAATGGTGGCATGGCCACTCATCATGATGACGGGCATGTTCAACAAACCCGCACCCGCCCACTCTTTGAGCAAGGTGACGCCATCGGTATCGGGCATCCAGATATCGAGCAACACCAAATCAGGCCGTGCAGCTTGGCGTGCCAAGCGCGCTTGCGCCGCATTTTCTGCCACTTCGACCGCATGACCTTCGTCGCTCAGAATCTCAAACAAGAGGTCCCGAATGCCCAGCTCGTCATCCACCACCAGAATGTTTGCCATGTCTAAATTTGTCTCGCTGAATTAAATGTGTTGGTTTTGTTGCGCTTTTGCAACTTGGAATGATAACGACACTTGCGCTCCAATCACCCGCCCCTCTAATTCACGATTTTTCAGATCCACACGCGCGGAATGTTCATCGGCAATTTTCTTCACCACCGCCAAACCAAGACCCGTCCCGCGCGTTTTGGTGGTGACATAAGGTTCAAAAGCACGGCTCAAAATTTTGGGAGGAAACCCAGGCCCGTTGTCGCGAACCACAAGTCGCACACGCCCCGATGTGGGCACCCACTGGGTGGCAATCAGCACCATCGGATGCGGCTGTCCCTGGGTTGCGTCTTGCGCGTTTTGCAGCAGGTTGTGCACCACTTGGCGGAGCTGTTGCGCATCGCCTTGGACGATCGGGCACGCAGGGTCTAACTCGGCATACACAGGCACAGGTGCGTTTTCGCTGCCGTAAAGATGCATCACGTCTTGCACCAAGGCATTGAGGTCAAGTGGCTTGAGTTCGGCCACGGGCAAACGGGCGTAATCGCGAAATTCATTGACCAGCCGCTTCATCGCATCCACTTGGTCCACGATGGTTTTGACCGACTTGTTCAAAATGAATTGTTCAGGCTCTTGCAGCTTGCCAGTGAGTTTCATTTCAAGGCGTTCAGCCGAGAGTTGTATGGGCGTGAGCGGGTTCTTAATTTCATGCGCCAACCGCCGTGCCACTTCACCCCAAGCTTGCGCGCGTTGTGCGGAGACGATTTCAGAAATATCGTCAAACACCAGCAAGCGACCGTTGTTGGGTAACACCGCCCCACGCGCCAACAAGGTGATGTGTTGCAACGTGTCATCGGTCAATTGCACAGCAGGGCTGGTGGGGGTCGCGTGCAACTCAATGGACTGCTGCCAATGGTCGAGGCCATGTTGGCTGCGCTCGCCCATGAAGCCATCAAATTCGGTTTTCACATGCTGTGCAAATTCGGCTAGTCCTTCGATGTCGCTCAGCGAACGTCCTTCCCACGCGGCCAATGGGATGCGCAAAATTCGCGTTGCCCCGGGGTTGGAGGATTTGATGAGACCGGTATCCGACAACACAATCACCCCTGCCGTGAGGTTATCGAGGATGGTTTGCAAATTGGCACGCGAGGTGTGGACTTGCAACATGCTTCGATCAACGGCGGAACGGGCATCGGCAAGCTGTTGCGTCATTTCGGCAAACGAGCGCGTCAGGCCGCCCAGTTCATCGCGGCCTTGCAAGGCGGGTTTTGGGCTCAAATCGCCCGCAGCCACATCGCGCACACCTTCGGCGAGCATCAACAAAGGGCGGGCCAATTGGTTGCCTAACAGTACCGCCAACAACACGGCACCGAAAACAGCCAAGAACAAACTCAAGGTCAATGTGCCGATGTACATGCTGCGCAAGCCGTCACGCCCCAACGCACGTTCTTGGTATTCGCGATAGGCCACCTCCACCGCCAAGGCATTGCTGACCAAGGTGGGCGGTAGTGATTTGGTGACTTGCAAGATGCGTGGCTCAACCAACAAGCCCAGCCCCGAGGGCACCACCAACACGAGGGCGCGAATGCGGGCTTTGGCGGTGCCTTGCAAATCGGCTTCTTCCAACCCGTCAATGGCAGTCACCATGTTTTGTGACTTGACCGCGCGCAACTGCGCTGGCGAAGGGCGATCTGGGTTGATTTTGTAGCGCGACTCACCGGCACTGGCCAAGGCTTGGCCGGATGTGCTCCACAAAATCACATCGTCGGCGCCCAATTGGTCTTTCATGCGGTCAAGCGCCACGCCCACAGAGGCATCGGGCAAGTCGTGAATTTGTACGCTCACGGCACGTGTTTTTTGACCAAGGTCATTGGCCAAGGTATCCAGCGTGGTGCGGCCCAGGCTCAAACCCGCATCCAAGGCCCCTTCGACTTTGACGTCAAACCAGCTCTCGATAGATCGGGTCACGAATTGGTAGGACACGCTGTAAATCAGCAGCCCAGGAACGAAACCCACCAAAGCAAAGGTGGCGGCAATTTTGAGCAGCAAGCGGCTGCCGAATTTGCCTTGCCGCAAGCGAAGCAGCAAGCGCACCGACATCCACGCAATCACGCCCATCAACAACGAGGCGACAACCACATTCAAGATAAATAATTGGCGGTAGTTGCGCTCGTACAGCTCGCGGTTGTCTGTGGCCTGCGTCAGCAAAAACAACAAAACCAAGCCCAGCCCCAACACCACCGCAGCGCTCGTGACCAAGAGCCAACGCAACTGAAAACCCGAAAGCCGCAGACGCTTCTCGGCGAGTTCTATCACGGCGTCAGCTCCAAGCGCTGCGTTTTGCTGAACGCAATATTCCAATCGCTCTGGCCAGCGGCGCCAATTTGCAAAGGCCGCGGCAACTGCTTGAGGTCGAGTTTGAAATTGATGCTCAGGGTTTGCTTGGCATCCGGGTTGATGTCAGATGCGCTGGCGATGTGCCATTGGACGATGCGCCTCACTGCGCTCAAGGCTTCGTCGGACGTGTCATAACTCTGGCCCAAACTCATGCCCAAGCCACTCACATTAAAAGGCTGCGGAGAAATGTTCACGCGCCAACGCCGGGTCAACGGTTGGTAAAACAAACGCACATGGCGCTCTGCGTGCGCCACGCGTTGGTTATAAAAGTACCAACGCTCTTGGCTGATGTCCACCTCAGTCACGAAATAAAGTGTGATGCCCTTGAGCAAGGCCTCTTCAAGCGCCACGGGCAAATCGAATTGCCAATTCGCAGACAGATAAAGCGCAGATTCTTGACGTGTTAATTTCAAAGCCTGTAAATCAACAGGCGTCTCTGCGCGCGCCAAGCTCACACAGCACAAACAGAGCAGGGCCCAAAGCACCACGCACAGGTGACGCCCGCGTTTGGCACCGCTCAATAAGAGCGGCTCAAAGCGCGGGAAGTTTTTCCAGCAGTGCGTAATAAAAGCCGTCGTGATCACCAGTCAGATTGTCGGTGAGCTGAGGCGTTGTCATGCTGTTTTGAGGCCTTAAATGCCCCAGAGAAGGCAGTAAACGGGCATCGGTGTTGTGTTCAACAAACGTTTTGGCTTGGTTCTCGCCCTCCGCACGAAAAACCGAGCAGGTGCAATAAAGCAAACGCCCACCGGGTTTGACCAAGGGCCAGAGTTGCTTGAGCAGGTTGCGTTGCACCGCAGCCAGCTTGTCGATGTCTGATTCACGACGCAACCACCGCACATCGGGGTGGCGCCGTACGATGCCTGAGGCGGTGCAAGGCGCATCCAACAACACGGCATCAAACAGTTGCCCGTCCCACCATGTTTTGGTCAACGCAGCATCTGCGGCAATGACTTTGGCCGTGCGTCCAATGCGCTGCAAGTTTTGTTCAATGCGTTCGCAACGTTGTGCATCAATGTCCAAGGCCGTCACTTCGGATTTGTCATTCAACATTTCCAGCAGATGCGCAGTTTTACCGCCAGGTGCTGCGCAGGCGTCCAAGATGCGCAGGGCTTTCGTCGCAGGGGCCAGTCCGTTCAGCAAAAGCTGCGCGGCACATTGCGCCGCTGCGTCTTGCACCGAACACAAGCCTTCGGCAAAACCGGGAATGTCGCGCACCGCTTGCGCACGCTCTAAAATCAAACCTTGTTCGCCGACCGGGTGCGATGCCAAACCATGGTTCTCCCAGTCTGTTTGCAAGGCGTCACGGCTGATGCGCGGTGTGTTCACACGCAAGGTCATGGGCGCGGCTTGGTTATTGGCACGCAAGATGTCTTGCCAGTGCTCGGGGTGGTCTTTTTGCAGGCGCTTGACCCACCACTCAGGATGGTTCCACTGCGCTTGCACGTCGTGATCAGTGGCTTTCACCAAGGCATCACGCTCACGCAAAAAGCGGCGCAAACACGCATTCAAAAAATCGGCTTGCATTTGCAAATTGCGCGTGTTCTTGGCCGCCTCCACGGCTTGGTTCACCAAGGTGTGTGGCTCGTAGGGTGCGTTGTCTGGGTCCCACGACAAAGCCAAAGCGGTGCACAACAGTGCATCGGCCAGCGGCGCAGGCGCACGCGCTGCCAACTGCGCACGCAAGGCTTGCGCGCGGCCCAGTTGTCGTAGCGCCTGAAACAAGAGGGCTTGTACGCCAGGGCGCAGCGCCGATGGCACCTCATCTAGCGCTGTTGTGCCTGACACACCACGTCGCACTTGCGCCAAAGCTTGGGCCACAGCTTGCAGCTGTTGCCACAGTGGGATGGATGCGGTTTTGTGCTCAATCATTCCAATATGCGTCCGGGTTTGAACTTGAACAAGCGCGCCATCCAGGTGGCGGGGAACATGTCAATCGATTCGTTGTAATGGGTCACGGCTTGGTTAAAGCGCTGCAAGTCGGGCTGGGTGGAGATGCCCAACTCAGCCCAACGCTGCGTCAGCTCTGCAGGCACCGAGACGTAATACACATCGGGGTGCGTGAGGGCCTCCCACGCATCTTGTAAATCGCGGCTGGTAGCCACCAAAGCAACAGAAGAAGACGGGTCCAACGGATGCTCTTGCATGCGCGCCAAGGCCATGGCGGACAAATTAGCGGCCACTTGCAAGCGCGTCCAATGGCTGGCACCCATTTCGGGCGATAGCGCCGTTTGCCAGCCCGAGGGCGAGGTAACCGCCGCTGTGGTGGCTTCTTGCACCAGCGCTTGGTAGCGCAGCATGAGCTCCTCGAGCACGGCGAACTGTTTGTATACCGCCGTGCGCAAACCCACCAAGCGGCGATAAGCACCCACGCTCCAAAACACCATCATCGCGACGAACAACCAAAACCACCACGCATCAAGCATGTTGAACTCCTTGTGCCTTCAAACCTTTGCCCCAAACAACAAAGGCCCTTTCGGGCCTTTGTTGAGAGGGTCGCTTTACGCTGCTTCGCCAGCACCGTGGTCAACCTGAACTTCTTCGTCAGAAGAGGCTCCGGCCAACTCAGCGGCTTCGGCATCCGCAATGGCACGGCGCTCGGCGTCGTCCATCGCGTCTTTGACCTTGCGCGCCTTGTGATAGGCCATGCCGGTACCTGCGGGAATCAGGCGACCGACGATGACGTTTTCTTTCAAGCCGCGCAATTCGTCGCGCTTGCCCATGATGGCCGCTTCGGTCAACACACGTGTGGTTTCTTGGAAAGAAGCCGCAGAGATGAACGAGTCGGTCGACAAGGACGCTTTGGTGATACCCAGCAACAAGTTGGTGAAAGTCGAGGGGACTTTGCCATCACGCATGAGCGCTTCGTTGGTGTTGAGAATTTCTGAACGCTCCACTTGTTCACCAGCGATGTAGTTGGAGTCACCCACGCTTTCGACCACCACGCGACGCAACATTTGACGCACGATCACTTCAATGTGCTTGTCGTTGATCTTCACGCCTTGCAAACGGTAAACGTCTTGCACTTCGTCGACGATGTAGCGTGCCAGCTCTTCCATGCCAAGCAAACGCAAGATGTCTTGTGGGTCGGCTGGGCCGTCCACAACGCTCTCACCTTTGTTGACCACTTGGCCTTCGTGGACCAAGATGTTCTTCTCTTTAGGAATGAGCTCGTCCCACACTTTGCCTTCTGGGTCCGTGATCTGCAAACGCACCTTGCCTTTGGTTTCTTTACCAAACGACACGGTACCGGTCATCTCGGCCAACATGCCCTTGTCTTTCGGGCTGCGCGCTTCGAACAGTTCGGCCACACGTGGCAAACCGCCGGTAATGTCGCGGGTCTTTTGACCTTCCACAGGGATACGTGCCAAGACTTCGCCTGGGCCCACATCCATGCCATCGCGCACTTGGAGCAACGCACCGATTTGGAAACCAATCGTCACCGCGTGGTCTGTGCCAGGAATCTTGACTTCCTTGCCAGCAGCATCGATCAGCTTGACCTGTGGGCGAACCACTTTGGTAGAGCCGCGACGTTTCGGGTCAATCACCACCAAGGTGGACAAGCCAGTGACTTCGTCCATTTGCTTGGCAACGGTGAGGCCTTCTTCGACGTTTTCGAATTGCACCTTACCGGCGAATTCCGTGATGATGGGACGCGTCAATGGATCCCAGTTCGCCAAGATCACACCAGCCTTGATGGTTTGGTCTGGCTTGATGGCCAAAATCGCACCGTATGGCACTTTGTGACGCTCACGCTCACGGCCATGTTCGTCATGAATGACGATTTCGCCAGAACGAGAAATCACCACCAATTCGCCTTTGCTGTTGGTCACGTAACGCATGGTGGCGTTGAAGCCAATCACACCGTTCGATTTGGCTTCCACGCTAGAAGCGACAGCCGCACGAGACGCCGCACCACCGATGTGGAACGTACGCATGGTCAGCTGTGTACCGGGTTCACCGATGGACTGCGCCGCGATCACGCCGACCGCTTCACCGTTGTTGACCAAGCCGCCGCGACCCAAGTCACGGCCGTAACACATGGCGCACAAGCCGAAGCGTGTTTCGCAGTTCAATGCGGTGCGCACTTTGACTTCGTCGACGCCAGCGGCTTCGATTTCGTCAATGATGTCTTCGTCCAGCATGACGCCAGCTTTGACCAGCACATCGCGTGTTTCTGGGTTCAGCACGTCTTCAATCGCTGTGCGGCCCAAGATGCGGTCGCGCAAGGACTCAATCACTTCACCACCTTCAACGATGGCGCGCATGAGTTGACCGTTGAGCGTGCCGCAATCGTGCTCAGTGACCACCAAGTCTTGGGTCACGTC
>CANBWY010000080.1 GCA_947373245.1 Comamonadaceae bacterium | reverse complement strand
GTGCCCCAGGTGGACCGCAAAGAAGAACCCTATGCCCGCATGATCCAAACCGCGCACGAATTGGCGCGCGTGATGGATGGCGCGATCACCGATGACAACGGTCAGCCTTTGTCTGAAAATGCCATCGGTTCGATTGCCCGCGACCTGCTGGCTTTGTACGACACGCTTGATGCGCGGGACTTGTCCGCAGGCTCGCCGCAAGCGCGTCGCTTGTTCAGTTAACTTTCAAGGTCACGCAGCATGAGCACCGCTGACTTATTTGGCAGCGATGCTGCCAACCCTTCTGACGGCAGCGATGCCAGCCCACATCACGGTGTGGCCTCACGCGCAGCCGCGTTGCGCGAACAACTGCATCACCACGGTCACCAGTACTACGTGCTGGACGCGCCCACCATTCCCGATGCCGAATACGACCGCTTGTTCAAAGAGCTGCAAGCGCTAGAAGCTGCACATTCCGAACTAATCACTCCGGATTCACCCACACTGAGGGTTGGTGGCGGCGTATTAGATAAATTTCCCAGTGTTCGTCATGTTGTTCCGATGTTGAGTATTCGGACGGAAACAGATACAGAGGCAACAGGCGCAGAAAATTTTGACACGCGTATTCGCAAAGAGTTGGGTCTGAGTGATTCGGATGCCCCCGTTGACTATGTCGCTGAATTGAAGTTTGACGGTTTAGCGATCAGCCTACGTTATGAGTCGGGCATTTTGGTGCAAGCGGCGACACGTGGCGATGGTGAGAACGGTGAAGTTGTGACGGAAAACATTCGTACGATTGAACAAATTCCACTCAAGCTGATGGGGGCGCTGACGGCGCCGTCCGTTCTTGAAGTCCGTGGCGAGGTTTATATGACCCGCGCAGGCTTTGAGGCACTGAACGAACGCCAGCGCGAACGTATTGCTGCAGGCGAGAAAGGTGAAAAAACCTTTGTCAATCCTCGCAACGCAGCTGCTGGGGCCGTGCGTCAGCTCGACTCTAAGATCGCCGCCCAGCGGCCCTTGAGCTTCTTTGCTTATGGTTTGGGCGACATCACGCCAGCCGAAGAGGGCGGTCCCACGTTCAGCACGCATTTCGATTTACTGATGACGCTCAAACAATGGGGCTTCCCCGTGGCCGAGCAAACCGCGTGTGTGCAAGGTGCCGCAGGCTTGGTGGATTTTCACCAACGCATGGGCCAAGCGCGTGATGCGCTGCCGTACGACATTGACGGTGTGGTCTACAAGGTCAACAGCTTAGCTGCGCAACGTCAGTTGGGCTTTGTCACCCGCGAGCCCCGCTGGGCCGTGGCGCACAAATACCCCGCGCAAGAACAACTCACCACCGTGCTAGCCATCGAGGTGCAAGTGGGCCGCACCGGCAAGCTCACGCCCGTGGCCAAACTCGCGCCTGTGTTTGTGGGCGGCGTGACCGTGACCAACGCCACGCTGCACAACGAGACGGAGGCCCGCCGCAAAGACGTGCGGGTGGGCGACACCGTGGTGGTACGCCGCGCAGGCGATGTGATTCCCGAGGTGGTGTCCGTCATCACGGAGAAGCGTTTGTACGAAGCCCAAATCTTCACCATGCCCCACACCTGTCCCGTGTGTGGCAGTGCGGCCGTGCGCGAAGAAGGCGAGGCCGATTACCGCTGCACGGGTGGTTTGTTTTGCAGCGCCCAACGCAAGCAAGCCATTCTGCATTTTGCGCATCGCCGCGCCGTGGAAATTGAAGACTTGGGCGACAAGCTGGTGGAGCAGCTGGTGGACGCAGGTGTGGTCAACACCTTGCCCGATGTGTATCGCTTGAGCTTTGACGCCTTAGCTTCGTTGGATCGCATGGCCGAGAAGTCGGCCAACAACGTGCTGGCCAGCATCGAGAAATCCAAGCAAACCACCTTGCCACGCTTTGTGTTTGGCCTCGGTATTCGCCATGTGGGCGAGTCCACGGCCAAAGCCTTGGCGCATCACTTTGGCACGATGGACGCCATCATGGACGCCACGGTGGACCAACTGCTGCAAGTGGCGGATGTGGGCCCCATCGTCGCGCTCAGCCTGCGTACGTTTTTTGATCAGCCACACAACCGCGAAGTGGTGGCGCAATTGCGGGCTTGTGGTGTGACTTGGACCGAGGGTGAGCCCACCGCAGGCGCGAGTTTGCCGTTAGCAGGCCAAACCTTTGTGCTGACCGGCACATTGCCCACGCTCAGCCGTGACCAAGCCAAAGACATGCTCGAAACCTTGGGCGCCAAAGTGGCGGGCAGCGTGAGCAAGAAAACCCACTGCGTGGTGGCCGGCGCAGAGGCAGGCAGCAAACTCGACAAAGCGCAAGAGTTAGGCATCAAGGTGCTGGACGAGGCGGGCTTGTTGGCCTTGGTCGCTGCACATACCAATACGACAACAGAAACGTCAAAGGCTGCTGAATAGACATGACCATTCGCGAAATCTTAAAAATGGGCGATGCGCGTCTGCTGCGCGTGACCCAGCCCGTGACCGTCTTCAACACACCCGAGCTGCAAGCTTTGCTCAAAGATTTAGATGACACCATGTTGGCCGCCAACGGCGCTGGCCTAGCCGCACCGCAAATTGGCGTGGACTTGCAAGTGGTGGTGTTTGGTTCGGGCGAGCTCAACCCGCGTTACCCCGACGCGCCTGTGGTGCCGTACACCGTGCTGATCAACCCGGTGCTCACGCCCATCGGCGATGAGAAAGACGAGGGCTGGGAAGGCTGCTTGTCAGTGCCGGGCTTGCGGGGTGTGGTGCCGCGTTACAAGCGTTTGCGCTACCAAGGCTTTGATGAAACAGGCCAGCCGATTGACCGCACGGTCGAGGGCTTTCATGCGCGTGTGGTGCAACACGAGTGCGACCACCTCATCGGCGTGCTGTACCCCATGCGCGTGGTCGACTTCTCGCGCTTTGGGTACACCGATGTGTTGTTTCCGGGCTTGGATGACGCGGACGATTAAGCGTCTAGTAACCGTTCCATCAAATGTTGACGGAAATCACGCATGCGTGGAATGAACATGTAAACGGTTAGAAGTGCATCAGCGTGGTGATAAACCACATAGGCATTTTTGTGCTGATATTTTTTAAATCCAGTCAAGCCAGTGCCGTCAAGTCAAAATCAAGCCTGTAACGCCGCCAGCAACTCCGTCTCAATCTCCAACTGCGCTTTGTTTTGTTGCAAAGCCGCACCGTCAATCAAGAACGTGTCTTCCACGCGTTCGCCCAAGGTGCTGACTTTGGCCAGCAGCAAATTGACCTTGTGGTTGGCCAGCACACGCGCCACGCTGTAGAGCAAACCCACGCGGTCGCTGGCCGAAATGCTCAGCAACCATTTTTGGCCGCGTTCATCGGGTTGCAAGGTCACGCGGGGTGCGATGGGAAAGCTCTTCACACGGCGTGACACGCGACCTTTGCCGACGATGGGCAGTGGTTTGGCTTCGACAATGGTTTCGGTCAAACCGGTTTCCACCAAGTTGATCAGGTCACGGTAGTGTTCTTCAAAATGGCTGCTCACCACTTGGAAAGTGTCTAGCGCGTAACCGTTGGTGGCCGTGTGAATCTTGGCATCCCAAATGCTGAAGCCGGCTTGGTCAAAGTAGCCGCAAATGCGCGCAAACAAATCGGGCTGGTCGGGTGAATACACCATCACCTGCAAGCCTTCGCCCACAGACGACAAACGCGCACGCACGATCACGCCCATGGCCTTGTCTTGAGCTTTGGCGATGGACAAGTTGCGCGACAGTTGGCGTGTGTGCCACGCAATGTCAGTGGCCTCGTGACGCATGAAATAGCCCACATCCAAGGTGTCCCACAAGTCTTTGTGGGCCTCAAAGGGCAGCGCATACAGCGCGAGCATGGTGAGCGCTTCGCGTTTGCGCGATTCGACCTCGGCATCGGCATCGGGTGCGCGGCCACCTAAGGCGCGTGCGGTGTAGCGGTAAAGGTCTTCGAGCAGCTTGCCTTTCCACGCATTCCACACCTTGGGGCTGGTGCCACGGATGTCGGCCACGGTCAGCAGGTACAAGGCGGTGAGGTTGCGTTCGTTGCCCACGCGCTTGGCGAAGGCTTGAATGATGTCGGGGTCGCTCAGGTCTTGCTTTTGTGCGATGTGGCTCATCGTCAAATGCTCGCCCACCAAAAACTCAATCAGCTTGGCGTCCTCTTTGTCGATGCTGTGGTCACGGCAAAACTTGCGTACTTCGCCACGGCCGAGTTGCGAGTGGTCGCCGCCACGGCCTTTGGCAATGTCGTGGAACAGCGCGGCAGCAAACAAGATCCAAGGTTTGTCCCAGCCTGCGGCGAGTTGTGAGCAGAAAGGGTATTCGTGCGCATGCTCGGCCATGAAGAAGCGGCGCACATTGCGCAGCACCATCAAGATGTGCTGGTCCACCGTGTAGACGTGGAACAAGTCATGCTGCATCTGGCCCACGATGCGGCGAAACGGCCACAAGTAGCGACCAAGCACCGAGGTTTGGTTCATCAAACGAATCGCGTGCGTCATGCCGCTGGGCGCTTGCAAGATGCGCATGAACATGGCGCGGTTGATGGGATCCGCCCGGAACTTGCCATCCATCACCGTGCGGGCGTTGTAGAGCGCCCGCAGCGTGCGGGCCGACAAGCCGCTGATGCCCACGGTGTTTTCGTACAACCAGAAGGTTTCCAAAATCGCGTGCGGGTCGTTCACATACACGTCATCGCTGGTCACTTCCAACATGCCCGCTTTGTCTGCAAAGCGTTCGTTGATGGGGTGCAGCACTTGGGTGTTGCCCGTTAAACGCTCTTCGATGTTGAGTAACAAAATTTGGTTGAGCTGCGTCACCGCTTTGGCAGCCCAGTAATAGCGCTTCATCAGCGCTTCGCTGGCGAGGCGGGCGTTGAGCGAACCGTCTTCGTCTATCCCTAAGCCAAGGCTTTGTGCCACGGCGTGTTGCAGGTCAAATACCAAGCGGTCTTCACGGCGTTTGGCGGCCAAGTGCAAGCGTGTGCGTATGAGGGCTAACGCGTCTTCATTGCGTTTGAGTTGCTTGACTTCAAACTCGGTGGCCAAACCTTTGCGCCCCAAGCTTTCCCAGCTGTCGCCCAAGCCAGCGGCTTTGGCCACCCACAGCACCACTTGCAAATCGCGCATGCCGCCGGGCGACTCTTTGCAGTTGGGCTCAAGCGAATACGGTGTGTTTTCGTATTTGGTGTGGCGCTGACGCATCTCCAGTGTCTTGGCCAAGAAGAAGGCTTTGGGGTCCAGCGCTTGTGCGTAGTGCTTTTGAAAGGTCTTAAACAGCTTGACGCTGCCCACTAAAAATCGTGCTTCCAGCAGCGAGGTCTGTACGGTGATGTCGCCTGACGACTCTTGCACGCACTCGGTCACGGTGCGCACACTGGAGCCAATTTCTAGGCCCGTGTCCCAGCAGCTGCCGATGAATTTTTCAATCTGCGCCTTGAGGGCTTCATCTTTTTCGGGTGATGTGCCATCGGGCATCAGCAGCAGCACGTCCACGTCCGAATACGGATACAACTCGCCACGCCCATAGCCGCCCACGGCGACCAAGCACAGGCCGTTATCAAAGCCCGCGGCATCCCACAGCGTGCGCAGTGTGTCGTCGGTCATGCGGCACAGCTTGTGCAGCAATGTTTTGACGCTACGCGGGGTGGTGGAGCTGGACGCGGCCAGCAGCAATGCCGCCTTGTCCTTTCGGTAAAGGTTAGCCAAGGCGTTCATTGCGGGTGCTCAACAGCAGGTGGTGGTCACAAAGTCGGGCAGGGCGGGGCTGCCCTCAGACAGGGTCAATATTTCGTAGCCGGTCTCGGTCACCAAGATGGTGTGTTCCCACTGCGCGGACAGCGAGTGGTCGCGGGTCACGATGGTCCAGCCATCACCCAACTCTTTGATGTCCTTCTTGCCCGCGTTGATCATGGGCTCGATGGTGAAGGTCATGCCCGCTTGCAGCGTCTCTCCCGTGCCGGGTTTGCCGTAGTGCAGCACTTGCGGCTCTTCATGGAACACCTGACCAATGCCGTGACCGCAAAACTCGCGCACCACAGAGAAGCCGTGGCTCTCAGCGAAGCGTTGAATGGCAAAACCAATGTCGCCCAAACGCGCACCAGGCTTGACCTTGACGATGCCGTGCCACATGGCTTCATACGTCAACTTGGACAAACGCTTGGCCGCAATCGACACATCGCCCACCGAGAACATGCGGCTGGTATCGCCGTGCCAACCGTCTTTGATGACGGTGATGTCGATGTTGACGGTGTCGCCTTTTTTCAGCGGCTTGTCATTCGGAATGCCGTGGCATACCTGATGGTTGATGGACGTGCAAATTGACTTCGGGTAGGGGTTGTCACCGCTGGGGTTGTAGTTCAGTGGGGCAGGAATGGCCTGCTGAACTTGGGTGATGTAGTCGTACGCCAGCTTGTCGAGCTGGTTGGTCGTCACGCCCGGCACGACGTGGGGGGTGAGGTAATCGAGAACTTCGGAAGCCAGTTTGCCCGCGATACGCATGCCTTGTGCGCCTTGGGCGTCTTTGATGGAGATGGTCATGCAGCAATTATCCCATCCATGAATATCTGCGCCCTAGTGCACTCAAATTATGGGGTGCCAATTAACAATATTGATATTTTTAAATTGTTAATTAAATACTAACGAATCACTTATTAATACTAAATATTTATTGATTGTGATACTTCTGCATGCTTTGGAGGTGACAAACATGTTGGCTCTTTTTGCAAGATTTCTCAAGTCAATTAACCGTCCAGCAGGACGCCAGCCAACGAGGTAACAGATGAATAAGATTTTCAAGACGGTTTTCAACAAAAAAACAGGTCAATGGGTCGCCGTCCAAGAAACTGCAAGCAGCCATGGCACGGGTGGTACCGTTGTTTGTGGCGGCGGCGTTGCTGCAGCGCATAGTTTGCTCAATCCGCTCAAGCCTTTGCACCAGGCGCTTCGAGCGGCCTTCATCGTGGGCGCTTTGTCTTGGGGCGGTTCACTTGTTGCGGCCCCCATCGGTGCCAGTATTCAAAGTGGCACGGCCAGCATCACCCAGCAGGGCTTGCTCACCACCATCCAAAACAGCCCCAACGCCATCATCAACTGGCAAAGCTTCAACATCTCGCCTGCTGAGTTGGTGCGTTTCATTCAGCAAAACGCCAACAGCGCCGTGCTCAACCGTGTGGTGGGCAGTGGCGGTTCTGAGCTGCTGGGCATGCTGCAGTCCAACGGGCGCGTGTTCGTCATCAACGGCAACGGCATCCTGATTGGCCCTAACGCCCGCATCGACACCGCTGGCTTCATGGCCTCCACCCTGAACATCCAAGACCGTGACTTTTTGAACGGCCAATACAAATTTGACAAATCTGGCGCCAACTCGGGCAAAGTGGTCAACCAAGGCCAAATCAACACCGCCACGGGCGGCACGGTGGCCCTGATTGGTGGCAGCGTAGAAAACAGCGGCGCCATCGTGGTCGACAAAGGTCAGGTCATCTTGGCTGCGGGCCAAAGCGTCACCCTGTCAGACATCAACAACCCCGCCATCAGCTACATCGTCACGGCTTCGGCCAACGAGGTGGTGAACTTGGGCAAAATTTTGGCCAACGAGGGTTCAGTCCAGTTGCAAGGCGGCGCGGTGAGCCAGTCCGGCCAAATCCGTGTGGAC
>CANBWY010000079.1 GCA_947373245.1 Comamonadaceae bacterium | reverse complement strand
GGGTCAAGCACGATCACGGCGTCGTCGGCCATGCGCAGGCTAGAGGCTGCGTCAATCCAGTGGCCGTTCCAGCCCGCTGCGCGCAACTTGGGGTAGACCTCTTTGGTGTAGTCGCCACCTTGGCAGGTGAGCACGATGTCGCACTTTTTCAGCGCTTCGATATCGTTGGCGTCTTTGAGCGTGGTTTCGTTTTTGGCTTGTGCGGGGGCTTTGCCACCTGCGTTAGACGTGGAGAAGAACACGGGTTCGATCAGATCGAAATCCTTCTCTTGAACCATGCGGTCGATCAACACCGAGCCGACCATGCCACGCCAACCGACTAAACCTACTAACTTGCTCATTTTTCAACGCCTTTTCAAATGTAGAAAACAGTGCCAGACCTGACTGTTTGCCCGGCTCGTCTGGCCGGGGGGCGCACGACGAACCGGAGCTGATTAGCCCTTAATGGTCGTGGTTTTGATGGTGATCACGCGCGCAAACACAGCCACCAGTGCGGCGGCTGTGAGGTTCAGAGAGAGCGAGCGGGCGTGAAACATGGCTGCAATTGTAGTGGATGGGGACTTACGAGTGACTGAACAACATTTCAAATGTAATTATTAGGAATTAATTTGTATATGGATGAATTGATAATGACGCGTTTATTTTTCAGAGGACGCGTACATGAAATTCGAAGAATGTGTGGCCATCAAGGCCCCGATAGCAAAAGTATTTGCTTTGTACGCTGATGTGGGGAGTTGGAAAATATGGGATCCAGATGTCCAGAGTTCTACTATCGGAGGACCTTTTGTATCTGGTGCTTTAGGTACTCTTCAACCCACAAAGGGGCCAAAAGCAAAAATTGTTTTCAAGGAGATTGTGCCTAATGCCTCATTCACCGTTGAGAGCAAACTGCCTTTGTGTGTGATGCGCTTCGAACACGAGTTATCTGAGGTGGACGGTCAAACCCTGGCCGTTCATCGCGTTATTTTTGAGGGCGTACTTTCGCCAGTGTTTGGTCGATTGATTGGTCGTCAAATTAAAAAAGGGCTGCCCCACACGCTTGAGGGGTTGAAACGCGCAGTTGAGATGTGAGTCATTTGCGCTGAACAGCACATCTTCAATTAAGTATCCCATGGGGTACAATCAAGCCACGATTGAAATCAGGCAAACCGAACACTACGCTCGCTGGTTTGCTTCGCTGCGTGACCGAACGGCGAGAGCGCGAATTGACATTCGAATTCGTCGACTGTCTTTAGGGAATGCTGGTGATGTGAAAACGGTGGGTGCCGGGGTATCTGAGTTGCGTATTGATTACGGGCCGGGTTATCGAATCTATTTTGTTCAGCGCGGTACGCAACTCGTGGTGGTGTTGGCTGGGGGTGACAAGGGCAGCCAGTCGCGCGACATCGCAACGGCTCATGAATTGGCAAAGATGCTTTAGGAGAGAGATATGGCAAATCACGCAACGCGCAGTTGGGATGCTGCAGAGCATCTCCAAACCGAAGAAGACATGGCGGCCTATTTAGAGGCAGCACTGGAGGAGGGTGATTCCGCTTTGATTGCCGCGGCACTGGGGGATATTGCGCGTGCGAAGGGCATGTCTCAAGTGGCCCGCGATACGGGGCTTGGTCGTGAAAGCCTTTACAAAGCGTTGTCGTCCACGGGCAATCCTGAGCTGGCGACCATCATCAAAGTGGTTCATGCTTTGGGGCTTCGGCTTCACGCAACACCCCAATAAAAAACGCGCCTCAAAAGGCGCGTTTTTCGTTAGCAAGGTCGCGTCGAATTAACGCAAAGCCTTCACCACCGCATCACCCATTTGCGCCGTGCCCACTTTGGTCGTGCCTTCGCTGTAGATGTCGCCCGTGCGCAGGCCTTGGGCCAGCACTTGTTGCACGGCCGCTTCGATGCGATCAGCCGCTGCCGCTTGGTTCAAGCTAAAGCGCAACATCATCGCGGCGCTGAGGATGGTGGCCAAGGGGTTGGCCACGCCTTTGCCGGCGATGTCGGGGGCGCTGCCGTGGCTGGGTTCGTACAAGCCTTGGTTTTTGCTGTTCAGCGAAGCTGAGGGCAGCATGCCAATCGAGCCAGTGAGCATGGAGGCCTCGTCGCTCAAGATGTCGCCAAACATATTGCCGGTCACCACCACGTCAAAGCGCTTGGGCTCTTTCACCAGCTGCATGGCGGCGTTGTCGACGTACATGTGGTCCAGCGCGATGTCTGGGTACTCTTTGCCCACTTCGCTCACCACGTCTTTCCAGAACTGGAAGGTTTCCAGCACGTTGGCTTTGTCCACGCTGGTCACGCGGCCCTCGAAGCCTGCGGCCTTGCGCTTGCGGGCGGCTTGGAAAGCGACGTGGGCAATGCGCTCGATCTCGGGCTTGCTGTAGCGCATGGTGTCAAACGCTTCTTCAGCGCCTGGGAAGTGGCCGTCGGTAGCCACGCGGCGGCCACGGGGCTGGCCAAAGTAAATGTCGCCCGTCAGTTCACGGATGATCAAAATGTCCAAGCCAGAAATCAGCTCAGGCTTCAAGCTCGATGCACCCACCAACTGCTCGTAACAAATGGCAGGACGGAAGTTGGCAAACAGTCCCATGTTTTTGCGCAGGCCCAAGATGGCTTGCTCGGGGCGCAGGGGACGGTCGAGGGTGTCGTATTTCCAGTCACCCACAGCGCCAAACAACACGGCATCCGAGTCCATCGCCAGCTTCAAGGTGGCTTCGGGCAGAGGGTGGCCGTGTGCGTCAAAGGCGGCACCGCCGACCAAAGCGGTTTCCATCTCGAATTTCAAATCCAAGACATTCAAAACCTTGACGGCTTCTGCGACGATTTCGGTACCGATGCCATCACCGGGGAGAACTGCGATTTTCATGTGTGCTTTCTTTTGATCTTGAGCGTGTGCGTTACATCGTGTGTGCCAACCAAGGCTTGGTGGCCAAGCGCTCGGCTTCAAAGGCTTTGATTTTGTCGGACTGGCGCAGGGTCAGACCAATGTCGTCAAAGCCGTTGAGCAAGCAGTATTTGCGGAAGGCTTGCACGTCAAACGGAATGGTTTCGCCTTGGGGACGCACGATGACTTGGTTCTCCAAGTCAATCGTTAGTTCATAGCCGGGGAAGGCGTGCACTTCGTTGAACAGCATGTCCACGGTGGCCTCGGGCAACTGAATGGGCAGCAAGCCGTTTTTGAAACAGTTGTTGAAAAAGATGTCGGCAAAGCTGGGGGCAATCACGGCACGAAAGCCGTATTGGTCAATCGCCCAAGGCGCGTGTTCGCGTGACGAGCCGCAGCCAAAGTTTTTGCGGGCCAACAGCACCGATGCGCCCTTGTAACGTGGCTGGTTCAGCACGAAGTCGGGGTTGGGCTTGCGGCTGGCCGGGTCTTGGCCGGGCTCGCCGTGGTCCAAGTAGCGCCACTCGTCAAACAGATTGGGTCCAAAGCCCGTCTTGCGGATGGACTTCAAAAACTGCTTGGGGATGATGGCGTCGGTGTCGACGTTCTCGCGGTCCATGGGGGCCACGATGCCTTTGTGTAAGGTGAATTTCTGCATTATTTTTTCTTCGCTGCGTCTTCAATGGCCGAACCGGCCTTTTGCACATCTTGGCCCAAGCCACGCATGGTGTTGCAAGCGCTAAGGCCCACAAGTGCCACGATGCCTAAAGCGATCAACAGAAGTTTGGTCATGTTTGTGTTCCTGGTTACGCGAACTTGCGCACGTCCACAAAGTGGCCGTGAATGGCGGCAGCAGCTGCCATGGCGGGGCTAACCAAATGGGTGCGACCACCGTTGCCTTGACGGCCTTCGAAGTTGCGGTTGCTGGTGGAGGCGCAACGCTCACCGGGCTCCAAGCGGTCGGCGTTCATGGCCAAACACATGGAGCAGCCGGGCTCGCGCCACTCAAAGCCAGCGGCTTTGAAAATTTCGTGCAAGCCTTCGCGCTCGGCTTGCTCTTTGACCAAGCCAGAGCCGGGCACCACCAAAGCGAGTTTGATGTTCTTGGCCACTTTTTGGCCGAGTTTTTTGACCACGGCAGCGGCTTCACGCATGTCTTCAATGCGGCTGTTGGTGCAAGAGCCAATGAACACTTTGTCCACAAACAAGTCATTCAGGGCTTTGCCTGGCTGCAAGTCCATGTACGTCAATGCGCGCTCAATGGCTGCGCGTTTGTTGGCGTCTTTTTCTTTGTCGGGGTCAGGCACGATGCCGTTGATGTCCAACACCATTTCGGGTGAGGTGCCCCAAGTGACTTGCGGCAAGATGTCCTCAGCGCGCAACTCCACCACGGCGTCAAACTTGGCGTCTGGGTCAGAGTGTAAGGTTTTCCAGTAAGCCACGGCTTGGTCCCATTCCGCGCCACCCGAAAACTGGCCAGTTTTCGCATCGAATCCTGGCGCAAGGGGGCGGCCTTTGACGTACTCGATGGTTTTGTCATCCACCGCCACCAAACCCGCGCGCGCACCGCCTTCGATGGCCATGTTGCACACCGTCATGCGGCCTTCCATGCTCAAACCACGAATGGCAGACCCTGCAAACTCAATGGTGTAGCCCGTGCCGCCGGCCGTGCCGATTTTGCCGATGATGGCCAGCACCACGTCTTTGCCCGTCACACCTTTGGCCAAGGTGCCCTCGACTTTGATGAGCATGTTTTTGGCTTTTTTGGCCAACAAGGTCTGCGTGGCCATGACGTGCTCGACCTCGGAGGTGCCGATGCCGTGGGCCAACGCGGCAAACGCGCCGTGGGTGGAGGTGTGGCTGTCGCCACACACCACGGTCATGCCGGGCAGGGTGGCGCCGTTTTCAGGGCCAATCACATGGATGATGCCTTGGCGCTTGGACATGAACGGGAAGAAGGCGGCAGAGCCGAACTCGGCCATGTTGCTGTCCAGCGTGGTGATTTGTTCTTTGCTGATGGGGTCGGTGATGCCGTCGTACCCCAGCTCCCAGCCGGTGGTCGGGGTGTTGTGGTCGGCGGTGGCCACGATGGAGCTGACGCGCCAGACTTTGCGGCCCGCTTGACGAATGCCCTCAAACGCTTGCGGGCTGGTGACTTCGTGCACCAAATGGCGGTCGATGTAGAGGATGGCGGTGCCGTCTTCTTCGGTGTGGACGACGTGCTCGTCCCAAATTTTGTCGTAAAGGGTGCGTCCCATGAGTCTTCCTTAGGTGGAGCCTTTGATTTTATGCGGGAGCGCAGCTGGGGATTCACCGAAGTGAAATAAAGCCTTCCTACAATGAGCCATCTGCGACATCACGCGGTGTTGGATGCCTTACTTTTCTGCCTTTTTTCATGCCCCAGTTCTTGGTTCGACGACTCGCCGTTTCGGTGTTGTGCAGCTTGGCTGCGGTGGGCGCGTGGGCGCAAACCCCTGAAACCGAGGACACCACGGCCCGCTACCAGCTCACCTACAACTGGCAGCACCACGACGCGTTTCGGGCGAGCTACTCGGGTGCCAACAGCCTGTCGCCGCAAAGCGAGCGCATGTACACCTTCAGCACCACGGCGCATTGGGGCTTTCGCCCTTGGCAAGACGGTGAGTTGTATTTCGATCCCGAGATCGCCTCGGGCATTCCGTTCTCTGGCAACTTGGTGGGCTTGGGCGGCTTTACCAATGGTGAGATCACGCGTGCGGGCGGCAGCGTCCCCAAGCTTTACCGCCAGCGCTTGTTTGTGCGTCAAACGTGGAACCACGGTGGAGAGCAAGAGCAGATTGCGTCCGATTTCAACCAAATGGCGGGCAGGGTGGATCGCAACCGTTTTGTGCTGACCGCGGGCAACTTCTCGACGCTGGATGTGTTTGACGACAACGCCTACGCCAAAGACCCCCGCACCCAGTTCATGAACTGGGGCAATTGGACTTACGCGGCTTACGACTACGCGGCAGATGCCCGTGGTTTTGGCTGGGGTTTCGCGGGAGAGTGGTACCAAGACAACTGGGTGCTGCGCTTTGGCCGCATGACCGGTCCCAAAGAGCCCAATGGCTTGCCCGTTGACTTTGCATTGGGCAAACATTACGGCGACCAAGTGGAAATTGAACGCGGCCACATGCTGGCCGATCAGCCCGGCAAAGTGCGCGTGCTGGCGTGGCGCAACCGTGCGCAAGTGGCAAGTTTTAACGATGCAACGCAATTGTTGCAAAACCGTGCTTGCATGCAGACCAGCAGTTGCGCCACTGAAACCACACCGCAAGCCTTGATCGATGTGCGCGGCAGCGAAAAAATCAAATACGGTTTGGGTGTGAATGTCGAGCAAACCATCAACCCCAGCGTGGGCTTCTTCTTGCGCGCCATGAAGGCCGATGGCCGCACCGAGACCTATGCCTTCACCGAAGCCGATGGTTCCCTGTCCACCGGGCTGGTGTTCAAAGGCGGCTTGTGGGGGCGTGCCGACGATGCCGTGGGCGTGGCCTTTCTGCACAACACCTTGTCGCGTGACCGTCGCAATTTCTTAGCGGCGGGCGGCATGTCGTTCTTCATCGGGGACGCTTCTGCAAACGCCACCACCGCCTTGACCTACAAGCCCGAGCAAATTTTGGAGGCTTTCTACAGCTTTCAAATGACGCACGGCACTTGGTTGACCACCGACTACCAACGCATCCAAAACCCTGCCTACAACGCCGACCGTGGGCCGATCAACGTGTATGCCTTGCGGTTTCACGCGGAGTTCTAAATTGACACAAACCCCACTTCATGGCCTGCGCGTGGTTGAACTCGGCCAGCTCATCGCTGGCCCCTTTGCAGCTAAAACACTGGCCGACTTTGGCGCCGATGTGGTGAAGATTGAAACCCCCAAAACGGGAGACCCACTGCGCAAGTGGCGGTTACTCAAAGACGGCACCTCCTTGTGGTGGCAAGTGCAGTCGCGCAACAAACGCTCGGTGGCTTTGGACTTGAAAGAAAAAGAAGCGCAAGACATCGTGCGCCAATTGGCCAAAGACGCCGATGTGTTGATCGAGAACTTCCGCCCCGGTGCGATGGAGGGTTGGGGCCTAGGGCCGGACGAGTTGCTGGCCATCAACCCACGCCTCATCATGTTGCGCATCAGTGGCTATGGGCAAACAGGGCCGTACCGCGACAAACCCGGCTTTGGCGTGGTGGCCGAGGCCATGAGCGGTTTGCGCCACCTCACCGCCGAGCCCGGTCGTGTGCCCGTGCGCGTGGGCGTGAGCATTGGCGATACCTTGGCCTCGCTGCACGGTGTGATTGGCATTTTGACGGCGCTGCACGAGCGCGAAAAAAGCGGTCAAGGCCAAGTGATTGATGTGGCTTTGTACGAAGCTGTGTTCAATTGCATGGAAAGTTTGCTGCCCGAGTACAGCGCTTTCGGTGCAGTGCGTGAAGCCGCAGGCAGTGCTTTGCCCGGCATCGCGCCTAGCAACGCCTACCGCTGCAAAGACGATGGCTATGTGTTGATTGCAGGCAACGGCGACAGCATTTTCAAACGGCTCATGCACACGCTGGGGCGCGACGATTTGGGCAACGACCCAGCACTGGCTGACAACGCTGGCCGCGTCAAACGCGTGGCCGAAATTGATGCTGCGATTGGTGTGTGGACGGCGCAGCTGTCGGTCGCGCAAGTGCTGGAAGCTTTAGACAAAGCCGATGTCCCCGCAGGCCGTATCTACACCGTGGCCGACATTGCTGCCGACCCGCACTACCAAGCGCGCGGCATGATTCAACACGTGCAGATGGATGACGGCACGTCACTTGCCGTGCCCGGCATCATCCCCAAACTGTCACGCACGCCCGGCAGCCACCGACGCAACGCGCCCACGATTGGGCAAGAC
>CANBWY010000078.1 GCA_947373245.1 Comamonadaceae bacterium | reverse complement strand
ATGGCGTCGAGCGAGTGAAAGCGGTCTTGCAGTTCCACGCCATACGCACCAATGTTTTGCACGGGTGACGCGCCCACGCTGCCCGGAATGAGCGCCATGTTTTCTAGGCCAGGCCAGCCGTTGTCCAGCGTCCAGCTCACGAGCTGGTGCCAGTTTTCGCCTGCGGCGGCCTCGACCACCCAAGCCTTGTCGGTCTCTTCGACCAAACGCATGCCTTTGATTTCCACCTTCAACACCAAGGGCTTCACATCCCCCGTCAACACGATGTTGCTACCGCCGCCCAGCACGAACTTAGGCTGATTGCGCAAGGCCTCATCGGCCATCAAGGCCAGCACATCGGCCTCGGTATGCACGCGTACCAGTTGCAATGCTTTGGCAGATATGCCAAAGCTGTTGTGCGCTTGAAGGGGGTAATTGGGTTCCACTAACATAGGACCATTGTCTCATTCTGATTTTGAAAGCTGATTGCCATGCCTTCTTTTGACACCGTGCTCGAACCCAATTTGGTTGAAGTGAAAAACGCCGTTGAAAACACGGCCAAAGAAATCGCCACCCGCTTCGACTTCAAAGGCACCTCTGCCGCCGTCGAACTCAAAGACAAAGAGATCACCATGTTTGGTGACGCCGACTTTCAGCTCGTGCAAGTCGAAGATGTGTTGCGCAACAAACTGACCAAGCGCGAGGTCGATGTACGCTTCCTCGACAAAGGCGATGTACAAAAAGTCGGCGGCGACAAGGTCAAGCAAGTCATCAAAATTCGCAACGGCATCGAAACCGAAGTGTCAAAGAAGATTCAACGCTTGCTCAAAGACAGCAAGATCAAAGTGCAAGCCGCCATCCAAGGCGACGCGGTACGCGTGAGTGGTACCAAGCGCGATGACCTGCAAGCCGCCATGGCGTTGATTCGCAAAGACATGACCGACTTGCCTTTGTCGTTCAACAACTTTCGCGATTAATTGGCGTCTTTCTTAGAACCAATCTTCGACTCTTGCCCTGACACCAAACGCATGATGTTGTCTTTGTGGCGCATCAGCAGCAAGGCGCTCATCACGGTGACGGCCAGTAACTCGGCGTCGCTGGTTTGCCAAGCGATTTGGTTGCCAAATAAATAGTAGGCTGGGGCAAACAGCGAAGCCGCCAGGGCAGCCAACGACGAGTAGCGAAAGAAAAACGCCACGATGAGCCAAGTGCCCATGGTGGCCGCGCCCAGCACGGGCTCCACGCCAAACAAAATGCCGGCCGCTGTGGCCACGCCCTTACCGCCTTTGAAGCCAAAGAACACAGGCCACAAGTGGCCAATGAACGCCGAAATGGCCACAAGCGCCACGGCACGGTCGTCCAAGCCAAAGGCTGGGCCAAATAATTTGACCAACAACACAGGGAAGTAGCCTTTGAGGGCGTCCAACAACAAGGTGGCGATGGCCGCTTTTTTGCTGCCCGAGCGCAGCACGTTGGTGGCCCCTGGGTTTTGGCTGCCGTAGGTGCGTGGGTCATCCAAGCCCATCACACGGCTCACGATGACCGCAAAGGACAAAGAACCCACCAAATACGCACCCAAGGCGAGCAACACGACCACAGAAGAATCAGCAAACATCCATTTGTCCTCTTTTTTATTTTTTACTGCGCGGGGTCGCGCAAGTCCCAACGAATCGCATCAATCGCCGCCAGCACCTCGGGCGACAGCGTGGTGCCCCATGCATCCAAATCGGCATCGAGCTGGGTGATGGACGTCACACCAATGATGGTGCTGGCCACTTGCCACTTGGTGTAGCAAAAAGCCAAAGCCATTTGCGTGGGCGTCATGGCGTTTTCCAACGCGAGGGCGTTGTAACGGCGTGCAGCGGCCAACGACTCGGGGCGGCCCCAGCGTTGCTTGCGCACACTCTCATAGCCAGAAATGCGTGCGCCTTTGGGGGCGTCTGGGCCAGTGATGCCGCTGGCGTCGTACTTGCCCGTGAGCAAGCCAAAGCCCAGAGGCGAATAGGCCAGCAGCGACACATTCAAACGGTGGCAGGTTTCGTCCAAGCCGTTTTCATAACTGCGGTTGATCAGGCAGTACGGGTTTTGCGTGGTGGCCACGCGGGGCAAACCGTATTGTTCAGCCAATCGCACAAACTCATGCACGCCATAGGGCGTCTCGTTAGACAAACCCACGTGACGTACTTTGCCCGCTTTGACCAACTGGGCCAGCGCTTCGAGTTGGGCGTGAAGGGTGATCTCAGAGGTTTCTTTGCTGGGCTCGTAATACACGGCACCAAAGGCCGGCACATGGCGCTCAGGCCAGTGAATTTGGTAGAGGTCAATCACGTCGGTTTGCAAGCGGCGCAAGCTGGCTTCACACGAGGTGGTGAAGTCCTGGACAGTCAGCCCGGTGTGGTCACGAATCCAAGGCATGCCGCGTGAGGGACCTGCCACTTTAGTCGCCACGACCAGCTTTTGGCGTGCGCCTGGGGTTTTGGCAAACCAGTTGCCAATGATGGTTTCGGTGTGACCG
Organism: Comamonadaceae bacterium; assembly: GCA_947373245.1. Taxonomy (GTDB): domain Bacteria; phylum Pseudomonadota; class Gammaproteobacteria; order Burkholderiales; family Burkholderiaceae_C; genus Limnohabitans. The sequence goes on along the minus strand of CANBWY010000078.1, from coordinate 5,504 downwards.
CAAGTCTCGGCCTTGGGTGGCACCGAATACATCTCAGCGGTGTCAATGAAGTTCACACCACGCGCCAGCGAATGGTCGAGGATGGCGTGTGAATTGGCTTCGTTGACTTGCTCACCAAAGGTCATGGTGCCCAAACAAATGGGGGTGACGTGCAAGTCGCTGGTGCCCAGCTGGACGAGAGGGAAAGTCATACGTGTAACTCCATACCAAGTAGCTAATGAAAACGGCACAAGTCTAAAGCCTACGCATGCAGGCGCGTTTGGGCTCTTGCCTCTTCTTGCAAGCGCAGCACGCGGCGCTGCACCTTGCCCGTGGTGGTCATGGGCAGCTCAGGCGTGAACTCAATTTCTTTGGGGTACTCATAAGGCGCCAACTTGCCACGCACATGCACTTGCAACTCGGCCACCAAGGCGTCGCTGGCTTCAAACCCCGGAGCCAGCACCACATAAGCCTTCACCAAGGCACCGCGCTCGGCATCGGGCTTGGGCACCACGGCGGCGTTGGCCACCGCGGGGTGTTTGACCAAGCAGTTTTCTATTTCGCTCGGGCCAATGCGGTAGCCTGCCGCTTTGAACACATCGTCGGCGCGGCCTTGGTACCACAGGTAGCCGTCTGCATCGCGCACCGCCAAGTCGCCGGTGCGGCACCAGTCGCCCGTGAATTTGCCTTGGGTGGCGATGTCGTTTTTCCAATAGCCCGAAAAGAAAATCGGGTCAGGCTGACCGTGTGAGTTCAAGCGGTTCAGGGCCACATCGCCGGGCACGCCGTCGGGGCATTCGTGGCCGTCTTCGTCAATCACCGCCACGCGATGGCCGGGGTAGCCTTTGCCCATGCTGCCGGGTTTGGCGGGCCAGCCCACATGCTTGCGATGCTCAGTCACACCCGCGCCCATGGGTCCCCATTCCATCGCGCAGTTGCCCACGATGTAGTTGATTTCGGTTTGGCCAAACATTTCATTCACCGTCACGCCCAAGTGGTCTTGGCAATAGCCAAACACCGCGTCGCCCACCGCCTCGCCGGCACTCATGATGGCTTGCAGCTTGAGCTTGAATTGGTGGCGGGGCTCGGGGTAGGCCTTCATCATGGCCTTCAAGGCGGTAGGAAACAAAAACGTGTGCGTCACGCCCTGCTGCTGCATGAGGGTGAAGGCCAGCTCGGGGCTGAACCGACCGTTCCACGCCACGATGGGGCGGCCAAAGTAGAGCGTGGGCAGCAAGGCGTCCATCAAGCCGCCGGTCCACGCCCAGTCGGCGGGGGACCAAAACACCGCAGCGCTGCCTGTGGGCAGGTGCGAGGACTTTGATGCATTGGCGCTGTTCGCAGCGGCATCCACCGTCGCAAAACCAAACCAATTTTGGCTGCACACAAAGCCTGTCAAGTTGCCAACCAGGGCGCGGTGGGGAATCAGTGCGCCTTTGGGTGGGCCGGTGGTGCCGCTGGTGTAAATCAACACCGCGCCCTCGTCCGCTTTGGTTTGCACCGCAGTGAAGCGGCGTTGCTGTGCGGCCATGGCGCTGGCGTAATCCACATCCACATGCAACATGTCTTCGGCCTTGCTCAGGTCCACCCCCACCACCTCGCGCAGCGCGGGGCATTGGGCACGCACGGCGAGCACGTTGTTCACCGACGACGCATCGACGATGGCCACCACCGCCTCGCTGTCTTGCAAGCGGTATTCCAAAGCCTCGGGGCCAAACAGCAACGACAGCGGCATGGCCACTGCGCCCATTTGCATCACCGCCATGTAGGCCACAGCCGTCTCAAAGCGTTGCGGTAACACGATGGCCACGCGGTCGCCGCGCTGTACGCCGAGGTCAGCCAGCACATGGCTCAGCGCATCGGCTGCTTGCTGCAACTGCGCGTAGGTGTAGCTGGGTGGCGCAACGGCATGGCCGCTCGCATCAGCAGCGGCGTGTTCAACGATCGCGATACGGGATGAAGCATCAGGCTGCGCCGCCCAACGGCGGCTGCACACCTCGGCCATGTTGAAGTGTTCGGGCACGTGCCAACCAAAGCCTTGCTGCATGGCTTGGTAAAAATCGTGTGAAGTCGCCCCTACTGAATGCTTGGCCATGTCTCGTGTCCTTATGATTCGAAGAATGTACCCAATCCAAAAGCCTTCGCGCAGCGAGTTTGTCCCCATCCGTCACCTGCGTTACCACGTCTTGCAGTGGGGCACGCCCTCACCCGACAAAACACCGCTGGTCATGGTGCACGGCTGGATGGATGTGGCCGCCTCGTTCCAATTCGTCGTGGATGCCTTGCACGAAGACCTTTGGGTCATCGCCCCCGACTGGCGCGGCTTTGGCTTGACCGAGGCGCCCAACACCGACAACTTTTGGTTTCCCGACTACTTGGCCGATCTCGACCAGTTGCTGGACCACTATGTGGGCGAGCGCCCCATCCACTTGCTGGGTCACAGCATGGGCGGCCATGTGGCCACGATGTACGCAGGCATTCGCCCTGAACGCATCCAAAAGCTCATCAACTTGGAGGGCTTTGGCATGCCCGCCACGCGCCCCGCCCAAGCCCCCAGCCGCTACGCCAAGTGGATGAACGAACTCAAAGCCCTGCAACACGGCGAGATAGCACTCAAACCCTACCCCAGCCTAGAGGCGGTGGCGCAGCGGCTGATCAAAACCAACCCACGCCTGGGCTCAGACAAAGCGCATTGGCTGGCCCAACACTGGGCGCGTGCCAACGCGCAAGGCGAATGGCGCATCTTGGGTCACGCGGGCCACAAGGTGGTCAACGCGCAGTTGTTCAAAACCGATGAGGCCCAAGCCATCTACGAGCGCATCACCGCGCCCCTGCTGTGCGTGGTGGCCAATGCCGACAGCATGAGCCAGTGGTGGCGCGACAGCTACACCTTGAGCGAATTTATGCAACGCATTGCCGCAGTGCCCAATCTCACCCACGCCGTGGTGGAAGATGCAGGCCACATGCTGCACCACGACCAGCCCGAAGCCTTGGCACGGTTGATAGAAGAATTCTTAAGTCTTCAAAGTGTCATCTAAGACACTAAAATTCAGCACTTAATTTCGAATGCAACAGGCAATGGCACTCTTACTCAAACTTCGCGCCGTCATGGCCACACTCGTCGTCACAGGCTCTTTAGGGCTTGGTGCGGCCCAAGCTGCAGACGGTGGCTTGACCGATTTCCAACCCTGCCCCGACAGCCTGGCCATTGAAGGCGGTGCAGAACCAGACCACAAATGGGATTTAACCCTCTCCCCCTACACCTACCACTGGCACTACAGCCCTGAGCACCACCCTGTGAGGTTGGTCGCCATGGACCGCCACCTCTCCGGTGGACGTTTCTGCGGCCTTGCCTTGTTCAATAACTCCTTCGGCCAAGGCTCAGCCTATGCGTATGTCGGCCAGCGCTGGGACAACCTGCTGGGCAATCCAAAGCTGTTCACCAAAGTGTCCGTGGGCTTGCTGTACGGCTATCGCAACGAATACAAGAACAAGATCCCGTTCAACAACTACGGCATCGCCCCGGCCATCATTCCATCGCTAGGCTACGCCTTCACCCCCACAGACTCGGCACAGGTTTTTATGCTCGGCACAGCGGGACTTTTATTCGCCTACGGCCACAGCTTCTGAACGTGAGAAAATCCACGGTTTTCCCAGACACATAAAGAAGACCGCATCATGGAAGCAGAACGCATCAACCTCATTGGCTCCACCCTCGCAGACCTGAGCCTGCGCACGGTGGATCTCCGGAGGTATCTTTGACTACGATGCCAAATCTGAACGTCTAAGGACCGTCAACGCCTCGCTGGAAGACCCAGGCGTTTGGAACGATCCCAAAAAAGCCCAAGAGCTGGGCCGTGAAAAGAAAGCGCTCGACGGCGTGGTCGTCACCCTCACACGCCTCACGCAAGAGCTGGCCGACAACGCCGAGTTGTTCGAGATGAGCAAGGCCGACAACGACGAAGACGGTTTGCTCACCATCGAAGCCGACACCCAAGGCTTGGTCAAGACCATCGAAGAACTCGAATTCCGCCGCATGTTCAGCAACGAAGCGGACCCGCTCAATTGCTTCCTAGACATCCAAGCCGGGGCCGGTGGTACCGAAGCCTGCGACTGGGCCAGCATGCTGCTGCGCCAGTACCTCAAGTACGCCGAGCGCAAAGGCTTCAAAACCACCGTCGAAGACGAATCCGCGGGTGACGTGGCCGGCATCAAAGGCGCCACCATCAAGATCGAAGGCGAATACGCCTTTGGCTTGTTGCGCACCGAAACCGGCGTGCATCGCTTGGTGCGCAAATCGCCCTTCGACAGCTCGGGCGGTCGCCACACCTCGTTCGCCTCCGTCTTTGTGTACCCCGAGATTGATGACTCGATTGAGATCGACATCAACCCCTCCGACGTGCGCACCGACACCTACCGTGCCTCTGGCGCGGGTGGTCAGCACATCAACAAAACCGACTCAGCCGTGCGTTTGACCCACATGCCCACGGGCATCGTGGTGCAGTGCCAAGACGGTCGCAGCCAGCACAGCAACCGTGACGTGGCGTGGAAACGCCTGCGCTCGCGCTTGTACGACTTTGAAATGCGCAAGCGCCAAGAAGAACAACAAAAGCTCGAAGACACCAAGACCGATGTAGGTTGGGGTCATCAAATTCGCAGCTACGTGCTGGACAACAGCCGCATCAAAGATTTGCGCACCAACGTCGAAGTCTCGGCCACGCAAAAAGTTTTGGATGGCGACCTCGATGTGTTCATCGAAGCGTCACTCAAACAAGGCATTTAAGGAACACCATGTACCGTGAAGGCACAGCCCCACTGATTCAACGCGCCGACTACACAGCGCCCGCGTTTTGGATTGACACCGTCGACCTGACGTTTGACTTGGACCCCACCAAGACCCGCGTGCTCAGCAAAATGAGTATTCGCCGCAACCCCGACGTGGCAGCCCAGCCGCTGCGTTTGGACGGCGACGAGCTCAACTTGGCGCGCGTCTTGGTCAACGGCCAAGGCACCTCGTTCAAGATGGAAGGCAGTCAGTTGGTGCTGGAAAACTTGCCTGAAGGCCACGCGCCTTTTGCGCTGGAAATCTTCACCACCTGCAATCCCGCGAAGAACACCAAGCTCATGGGCTTGTACGTCAGCAACGACTCGTTCTTCACGCAGTGCGAGGCCGAGGGTTTTAGACGCATCACGTATTTCTTGGACCGCCCCGATGTCATGTCGCACTACAGCGTCACGCTGCGTGCCGACAAAAAAGCCTTCCCCGTCTTGCTGAGCAACGGCAACTTGGTCGAAGAAGGCGCACTGGAAGATGGCCGCCACTTCGCCAAGTGGGTGGACCCACACAAAAAGCCTTGCTACTTGTTTGCCTTGGTCGCAGGCCAGTTTGTGTGCCGCGAACAGCGCGTCAAAGCGCCATCGGGCAGCGAACACTTGTTGCAAGTGTTTGTGCGCTCGGGCGACTTGGACAAAACCGAACACGCCATGAACTCACTCATGGCCAGCATCAAGTGGGACGAACAGCG
>CANBWY010000077.1 GCA_947373245.1 Comamonadaceae bacterium | reverse complement strand
ACACGCTTGCCCGTGTTTGCACGCAACGTGGTGTCCACCTCGCACCCTCTCGCGGCGCAAGCGGGCTTGCGGCTGCTGTGGGCGGGCGGCAATGCGGTGGATGCCGCCATTGCCGCGGCAGCCGTGCTCACGCTGACCGAGCCTGTGAGTTGTGGTTTGGGCTCAGATGCGTTTTGTATTTTGTGGGACGGCCAAGCCTTGCACGGCTTGAACGCTTCGGGCCACGCGCCCCAAACGTGGACGCCTGAGTACTTCAAACGCAAATACGGCAACGACGCCCAAACGCCACCCAAGCGTGGCATCGACTCGGTCACCGTGCCGGGTGCGGTCGCTTCGTGGGTGGCGATGAGCGAACGCTTTGGCAAGCTGCCCTTTGAAGACCTGTTGCAACCCGCGATTGACATCGCCGAGCGCGGCTATTTGCTGCCCGTGGTGGTGCAACAAAAGTGGGCGGCTGCGACGCCCGAGTTACGCAACCAACCGGGCTTTTGCGAGAGCTTTTTGCCTTGGGGTCGCGCGCCCAACGTGGGCGAGTTGTTTAAGTTTCCGGCTGCGGCCAAAGGCTTGCGTGCGATTGCACAAAGCAAAGGCCAAGCGTTGTATGGCGGCGAAATCGCGCAGGCGATCGAGCGCTTTTCAACCGAGCACGGCGGCAGCATCACGGCGCGTGACTTTGCCAACTACAAGGCCGAGTGGGTGACGCCACTTGCGCAAAACTACCGTGGCTACACGCTGCACGAAATCCCGCCCAATGGCCAAGGCATTGCAGCGCTCATCGCCTTGGGTATTTTGGAAAACTTCGACATTGCCAGTTTGGCGTTGGACGGCGTGGATGCGCAGCACTTGCAAATCGAAGCCATGAAGCTCGCCTTTGCCGATGTGTACCGCTATGTGGCTGACCCCTCGGCGATGGAAGTCACACCTGCGCAAATGCTGGACCCGTCCTACCTCAAGCGTCGCGCGAAGTTGATCGACATGAAACGCGCCCAAGACTTCGGCGCTGGCAACCCGGTGAAAGGCGGCACGATCTACCTGAGCACCGCTGACGAAAACGGCATGATGGTCAGCTTCATCCAAAGCAACTACATGGGCTTTGGCTCGGGTTGTGTGGAGCCCAACTTTGGCATCAGCCTGCAAAACCGTGGCCACGGTTTCAGCTTGAACGCGCAGGGGTTGAACCCTGCCAATGTGGTGGCGCCGGGCAAGCGCCCGTTCCACACCATCATTCCCGCCTTCTTGAGTCAAGACGGCCAGCCTGTGATGAGTTATGGCGTGATGGGTGCCAATATGCAGCCGCAAGGCCACATGCAAACCTTGGTGCGCATGCTCGACTACGGCCAAAACCCGCAAGCCGCGTGCGACGCGCCGCGTTGGCGTTACAACGCGGGGCTGGAGATCAACGTCGAGGCCTCGCTCAACCCCAACACCGCCCAAGGTCTGCAAGACCGAGGCCACCAAGTGGGCGTCATCAACGACAGCTACCAAGACTTTGGTGCGGGCCAGTTCATTTGGCGCGCGGGTGACCCCAAGGTTGAAGGTTATGTGGCCGCCAGCGATGCGCGGCGTGATGGTTTGGTCGCAGGGTTTTAAACCATGCAAGCTGTCATCGGTCTTGCCGTTGCATGGTTCGTGTTGCTGACGGCCTGTGCAGCACCCACCACCGAACCCGTCACCAAGCTACCCACCCTAGCCACCGCACCCACTCGAGCCCCAGGCACTGCGCCTGTGCAACCAGAAATCGCGACGGGCTACACGCCCAAAGCCGATGTGGTGACGCACACGTTTGCAGTGGCTGCTGCCAACCCCTTGGCCACCCAAGCGGGCTTCGATATTTTGAAAGCAGGTGGCTCGGCGGTCGATGCGGCCATTGCGGTGCAAATGGTGCTGGGTTTGGTGGAGCCGCAATCCAGTGGTTTGGGTGGCGGTGCCTTTTTGTTGCACAGTGCAGCCCGTCGCAACGGACCTGCCCAAGTGCAGGCCTTTGATGGGCGCGAGACCGCACCTGCCGCTGCCACTGAAGACTTGATGCTCAACGCCGAGGGCAAACCACTCGCGTTTCACGACGCGGTGGTGGGCGGGCGCGCGGTGGGCACGCCCGGCGTGTTGCGCATGTTGGCGCAAGCCCATGCGCAACACGGTCAGGTGGCGTGGGCGCGGTTATTTGCCCCTGCGATTGCGCTGGCGACCCAAGGTTTTCCCATCAGCCCGCGCCTGTATGCGCAGCTCAAGGCCGATGCGTTTTTGCGGCTAGACCCGACCGCCCGCGCCTACTTTTACCAACCCGATGGCGAGCCTCATCCCATCGGCCATCTGTTGCGCAACCCTGAGTTGGCCGCCGTGCTGCAACGCATTGCCGTTGAGGGTGTGTCAGCGTTTTACAGCGGCGAGGTGGCGCAGGCCCTGGTGCGCAAAGTGCAGCAGCACCCGACCAACCCCGGCCGTTTGAGCCTGAGCGACATGGCCAATTACCAAGCCAAAGAACGCACCCCTTTGTGTTTTGACTACGCGGCCTTGGCGCAGGCGTACCGCGTGTGTGGCTTCCCGCCGCCCGGCTCTGGCGCCATCGCCATGGGACAAATTTTGGGACTGTTGCAGCACACATCTGCGTCGTGGATGCCATCGCCCAGCGAGACTGCCGATAGCACGCCCGACCCCCGTTGGCTGGATGTGTATGCACAGGCCTCGCGCCTCGCCTTTGCCGACCGTGCCCAGTACGTGGCCGACCCCGATTTTGTGAGCGCCCCCGGCGGCGATTGGCAAAGTTTGCTTGCACCTAGGTATTTGCGTGAGCGAGCCAAGCTGATTCAAGCCACAGCGCCGTCACACGTCACACCCGGCGTGCCTGTGCCGGGTGAACGCAGTGGCTTTGCGCGCATGGCCGAGCAGCCTGAATATGGCACCTCGCACATCAGCATCGTGGACGCGCAGGGCAATGCATTGGCCATGACCACCACCATCGAAGACGCCTTTGGCGCACGGCAAATGGTCAAAGGCTTTTTGCTCAACAACGAGCTGACCGACTTCAGCTTTGCGCCACGCGATGCACAAGGCAACGCTGTGGCCAACCGTGTGCAGCCCAACAAGCGGCCGCGCTCATCCATGTCGCCCACCTTGGTGTTTGACAAAGCCACGGGCCAGTTGGTGATGAGCGTGGGCAGCCCGGGCGGCGCGATGATCATTCACTTCACGGCCAAAACCTTGTATGGCGTGTTGAATTGGGGGCTCACGCCTCAGCAGGCCATTGACTTGCCTAACTTTGGCACAGTGGGTGGCCCCATGGTGCTGGAAGAAAAGCGCTTTGCACCTGCTACCCTTGCAGCCTTGCGCGAGCGCGGTCACGAGGTGCGTGAGCAAGCGTTGACCAGCGGCTTGCAAGCCGTGCGCCAGCAAACCAAGCATGGACAAACGGTGTGGGTGAGTGGGACTGACCCACGACGTGAAGGTGAGGTGATGGGTGAATAAATTGAGTCGTCTTTTGTTGGCCTTGGTGGTCGTTGTGCTGTCCGCTTTCTTTTCGTACAAAGCGCCGCACAACACGGTACACACACCGCCGCACGAGCCCAACAAGTCGCTTTCTCTGTCGCAAGAAATTGAGCCAACTCGTGCTGGCGAGAACGCGCTGCCCGCTAGCGATTCGCCGATTGATTTCAAACACATCCTCGGCGCGGACTACAAGCGCCATACAGGCGAGCCCACAGGCGGCCACACCTTGCTCCATGGCGATGTGCGCGTGATTGAAGGCACTGCCTCTGCGCCCGATGCCAGCGGTGTCTACCGCGCCCAAGTGCAAATGGCGGACCCACAACACGCAGGCCAATGGATCACCAAGACCGACCGCAATGGCAACCCCATGCCCAACACCATGTTTCCCAAAGACTGGACAGCTGAACAAGTGGTGAGCGAAGTCAACGCCGCTTGGTTCAGCCCCAGCAAAACCATTCGCGGTGACAAGTGGCGCGCGCTCACGCCCAGTGGCGTACGCGTGGAGGGTTATTTAGAGCCACGTGTCACGGCGTATCCTGTGTACAGCCAACGTCGTTGAACCCGCGCACACACCATGCCACTTCGCTGCTTCATGCAAGAACAAGCCCCCGTACCCGGCAGCGCCGCACAGCCCGTGCACTACCCCGCGTGCGAATGGCTGGGGGACGATGGCACGGTAGACCACCGCCACCCAAGCAACCGTTTTGTGTGCAGCTGGCTCACCAGCGATGTGAATACCTTGGAGCGCTGCCAAGAGGTGTTGGATGCGATGGCGCAGCTTGAATCCGGTCAGCTCGCCCAGTGGTTTGCCGATGGCGATGCGTTTTGCGTGGACTTGTCTGCACAGGGTGTGCAGTTCAATCAGAGCAACGTGGGGCCAGAGGACACCTTGTTTTGGAATCAACCGGATGGCCAATTCACATGGGCTGAGGTGAAAACCCTGCTGTGCAAGTGGCAAGATTTTTTAGCTCAGCGCGGCTGACTGTCGCCCACGCCCTCTGGGTGTTTGAGCGTATCGCGCATCAAGGCGTAGCGCGTCATGCGTTGGCCTTGTACCAAGCGCAGCACACGTTTGAGCGGAATGCCAATGTGCGCCAAGGTTTGGCTGGCCAGCATCAAGCTGCCCTCAATCACCTCGGGCACCACTTCGGCTGCGCCTGCGGCGCGTAGGTCTTCCAAGTGTTCGTCATCATGGGTGCGCACAATTACCGGCACATGCGGTGCGTGCTCTTTCACCCAAGCCAAGACCTTCAGGGCTGAGGGCGTGTCGGGGTAGGTCACCACCACGGCTGCGGCGCGCACCAAGCCTGCTGACATGAGGCTTGAGAAACGGGTGGCGTCACCCAGCTCCACGTGGTGGCCGTGGTCGCGACCTGTTTGCACTTTGTCAGGGTCAGAGTCGAGGGCGACAAAAGGGATTTCTTCGAGCTTGAGCAAGTCCACCAAGTTGTGGCCACTGCGACCGTAGCCGCAGACGATGACGTGGTTTTCAATCGTGAGCGCGCGCTGCGCCATGCCCGTGAGAGCCAGCGATTGCAGCAGCCAATCGGTGCTGATCAGTCGGTTCACGAGGCGGTCAGCATTCATCACGACAAAAGGGGCCGCAATCATGGACAGCACCATAGACGCCAAGATGGGGCTCATCCACGCAGCAGGGATGAGCGCGTTTTGCATGCCCAGGGACAGCAACACAAAGCCGAATTCGCCGGCTTGCGCGAGATACAGCGCCGTGCGCAAACTCACCCCCGCAGGCGCGCCGGTGAGGCGTGCCAAGACAAACACCAAGCCCGCTTTGAGCAACACGGGAATGGACGACAACAACAACACCCAGCCCCAGCTGTCAATCAACACTTCCCAATCCAGCTTCATGCCGATGGTGATGAAGAACAAGCCCAGCAGCACATCGTGGAAGGGGCGAATGTCGGCCTCCACCTTGTGTTTGAAATCGGTTTCGGCAATCAACATGCCCGCCAAAAAGGCCCCCATGGCCAGCGACAAGCCCGCCAGCTCGGTGAGCCAAGCCAAGCCCAAGGTCATGAAGAGCAGGTTGAGCATGAACAACTCGTCGCTTTTGCGCCGTGCAACGAGTTGCAGCCACGCACGCATCACGCGTTGGCCGCCCCACAGCAGCAAGCCAACCAATGCCGAGGCTTTGAGCAGGGCGATGGACAGCACGCGCCACAAGTTGTGTTCGCCCATGTCAGCCAGCGCGGGGATGAGCACCAGCAGTGGCACCACGGCCAAATCTTGAAACAGCAACACGCCCATCACGCGTTGGCCGTGTGGCGATTCGAGTTCCACACGTTCGGCCATGAGTTTGACCACGATGGCGGTGCTCGACATGGCCAAGGCACTGCTGAGCGTCAAGGCGGCTTGCCAGCTCAAACGCCAGAGGTAGCCCAGCTCTTTGAGCGCAAAGCCGATGGCCAAGTTGAACAACAAAGCGCCCACCAACGTGAGCACCACTTGCCCCAGTCCCAAGCCAAACACCAGCTTGCGCATGCGCATGAGCTTGGGCAGGTTGAATTCGAGGCCGATGACGAACATCAAAAACACCACGCCAAATTCGGCCAAATGCTCCACGGCTGCCGAGTCGTTGGCCAGTGCCAAGGCGTTGGGGCCAATCACCACGCCAGCAAACAAGTAGCCCAGCATGGCGGGTAAATGCAACAGTCGACAAGCCACCACGCTGACCACGGCAGCGCATAAATACAGCAGGGTGAGATCCAGAGACGACATCTGCCCATGTTAGCGAGCGTTCGTGACAGGCTGGCGCGTTGGCCTCACATAAACTCAGGTTTTCTCCAGCGAAAACCCTAATTTTTCATGCCCCATTTACAACGTCCGGCTTTGTCGGGCCTTCTTCTTGCCGCCGCGGGTGCGATTGCGTTCAGTGGCAAGGCCATCATCGTCAAGTTGTCGTATTTGTATGGCGTAGATGCGGTGACGGTCATCATGTACCGCATGTTGTTTGCGCTGCCGTTCTTCATTGCCCTTGGTGTGTGGGCCGAGCGCCAAGCCATCGCGCGCGCCAACCCACTGACGCGCCGGGATGTGATGGACATCATTGGCCTCGGGTTTGTGGGCTACTACTTGTCGAGCTACCTTGATTTTTTAGGCTTGCAATACATCACGGCCAGTTTGGAGCGTCTCATTCTGTACCTCAACCCCACGCTGGTGGTGTTGCTGGGTTGGGCGGTTTATAAAAAACCCATTCACCCCATGCGCATGGTGGCCATGGCGGTGAGCTACAGCGGTGTGTTGTTGGTGTTTTCACACGAGTTGTCCTTTGCTGGGGTCGATGTGGCTTTGGGTGGTAGCTTGGTGATGGCCAGCGCAGTCAGCTATGCCGTGTATTTGTTGTACAGCGGGCAGCTGGTGCAACGCATTGGCTCTTTGCGATTGGTGGGTTGGGCCACCAGCGTGGCGTGCCTGTGCTGCATTGCACAGTTCTTGGTGTTACGCCCCTTGTCGGCTGGCGTGGTACCGCTAGAGGTGTTGTGGCTGGCAGGGCTCAATGCCGTGGCTTGCACCGTGGCGCCCGTCCTCATGGTGATGATGGCCATTGAGCGCATTGGTGCCGCCTTGGCCGCACAAACGGGCATGATTGGTCCCATGTCCACCATCGCCCTTGGCGTTTTGGTGTTGGATGAGCCGCTCAACGCATGGATCGGGGTAGGAACCCTGTTGGTGTTGGGCGGTGTGTTTATTGTTTCAAAGTACGGAGCGAAGTGATGGATTTAGGTCTCAAAGGTAAATGGGCATTGGTGGGCGGCGCGAGCAAGGGACTCGGCTTTGGCTGCGCGCAGTCGTTGGCGCGTGAAGGTGCCAATGTGGTCATCGTGGCGCGTGGTGCCGAAGCACTCGAAGCCGCCGCGGTTGAATTGCGCCAGCTGGGCACCACCGTTCTCGCAGTGGCGGTGGACATCACCACACCCGAAGGCCGCGAAGCCATTTGGTCGGTGGCCGGTGGTCCTGGCAAAAACTTCGACATCGTGGTGACCAATGCAGGCGGTCCACCCCCTGGCGACTTCCGCACCTGGGACCGCGACGCATGGATCAAAGCGGTAGATGCCAACATGCTCACCCCCATTGAGCTGATCAAAGCCACCGTAGACGGCATGGCCGAGCGCGGCTTTGGCCGTGTCATCAACATCACCTCGAGCGCGGTGAAGGCACCCATTGACATCTTGGGTTTGTCCAACGGTGCGCGTTCGGGTTTGACAGGTTTTGTGGCGGGCGTGGCACGCACACCGAAGCTGGCAGCCAACAATGTGACGATCAACAATCTGTTGCCTGGCGCCTACGATACCGACCGCCTCAAAGGCACGATGAAGGGGGCGTCAGAAAAAACAGGCCAGCCTGTTGAAGTGATTGCTGAGGCTCGCAAGAAAACCATTCCTGCACAACGCTTTGGCAACCCACAAGAGTTTGGCGACACCTGTGCATTTTTGTGCTCGGCACAAGCCAGCTACATCACTGGCCAAAACATCTTGACCGATGGCGGGGCGTACGCAGG
>CANBWY010000076.1 GCA_947373245.1 Comamonadaceae bacterium | reverse complement strand
AGGGGCCAATGCGTCAATGGCGTAAGGCAATGCGGGGAGCGTGTGTTCCATGAGGTCCTCTTGTGTAAAAACGTGAATTGTAAAAACTAAATGCGCGTGGGGGCCGCGACCCTCAATTCAACCACGCCATCGGCAAGGGTTGCTTCTAGGGCTTGGCCTTCTGTGGTTTGCGTCACAGAGGTGATGGCGTGGCCATCGACATCGCTCAACCACGCAAAACCGCGCTGCAGCACCAGTTTGGGGTCGAGCAGTTCGAGACGCAAGGCAGCGCGGTGCAAGCGTTCACGGGCAGCAGCCGGCGTTTGTTGCACGCCACGGGCGAGGCTGCTGGCGAGCGTGGCCAACTCGTTGTGGCAACGCTGGGTGCGGTTTTGCACCGCTTGAATGAGGCGCTGCTGCAGGCGCAGCAGCTGCATTTTTTCAGTGCCTAGGCCTTCAGACGGGCGGCCCAAGCGCGCTTGAGCGCGGTCTAGGCGTTGCTCTTGGGTGTCAAGGTGGCGGTGAACCACGGTTTGCAGCGCATTGCCCCACAGCTGTAGGTTAGACAACAACTCAGCTTGGGGCAATGCACACATTTCGGCCGCTGCCGTGGGGGTGGGGGCGCGTAGATCGGCGCAAAAGTCGGCGATGGTGAAGTCGGTCTCGTGGCCCACGCCGCTGATGATGGGCACGGGGCTGTTCACGATGGCACGGGCGAGGATTTCGTCGTTGAAAGCCCAAAGGTCTTCCATCGAGCCACCGCCGCGCACAAGCAAGATGACATCGATGTTGGGTTGTTGGCTGAGCTGCTGCAAGGCTTGGGTCAAACTGGGCGCCGCGTCTGGGCCTTGCACCAAGGAAGGTGCCAAGACCACGGGGATGTGCGGCACGCGGCGTTGCAAGGCGGTGGCCACATCATGCAAGGCGGCGGCGCCCAGCGAGGTGACCACACCAATGCCGCGCGGCATGGTTTTGAGGGGACGTTTGCGTTCGGCATCAAACAGGCCTTCGGCTTCGAGCTTGGCTTTGAGTTGCAAGAACTGCTCAAACCATGCGCCCTGCCCCGCTCGGCGCATGTGTTCCACCACGAGCTGGAGTTCGCCACGGGGTTCATAAACGCCCAAACGGCCACGCAATTCGACCAACTCGCCGTCGACAGGGCGAAAGTCCAGCATTTGCGCTGCGCGTTTGAACATGGCACAGCGCATTTGCCCGCCTGCGTCCTTCAATGTGAAGTAACAATGCCCACTGGCTGCGCGCGTGAAGCCCGAAATCTCGCCGCGCACGGCAATGGGGTTGAAACGCGCTTCCAAAGCATCAGCCACGGCGCGGCACAGAGCGCCAACAGCCCAAATACGCGGCGTCAAAGCTACGGGTTCGGAGGGCAACATAGACGATTCATCCACAAAATGAGAGAACAGATAGTTTTAAGGTCGCAGTCAAGAAAATCACCGTCACACGTAGTAAGTTGTTGATTTTATTAAGAATTTAACTGCTGAATTTTCAGTCATTCTGTTCAACCGTTGGATTCATGCGGCTTAACAAGCCATCTTCGCAAGCTTATCAACAAAGTTATCCACAGATCATGTGAATGGATGGGTGAGCCATAATTGCTTTAAATAAATTCTTTGGAGTGTCGGCTTTGTTCACCATCATACAAGCGGCGGGTTGGCCCATTTGGCCTTTGTTGGCGTGCTCTGTTGTGGCCTTGGCGCTGATCATTGAGCGCATGATGAGCCTGCGCCCCCAGCTGGTTGCCCCTGAAGGTTTGCTGGAACAAGCACTTCAAGCGTCGCACGACAATTTGCCTTCCCAAGAGGTCATCACCCAGCTTCATGACCATTCCGTATTGGGCCGTATTTTGGCCAGCGGATGGCATGCGCTGCAGACTGAGCCACTGATCACGGCAGACGATTTGCGCTCCAGCATGGAGGCCGTTGGCCGCCAAGCCGCCCACGAGCTCGACAAACACTTGGTGGCACTGGCCACCATCGCCTCTGCGGCACCGCTTCTGGGGTTATTGGGAACGGTGATTGGCATGATTGACATCTTTGGCTCTCAAGCACCAGGCACCAGCAATCCTGTGCAATTGGCACAGGGTATTTCCATGGCGCTGTACAACACGGCTTTTGGCTTGATGGTGGCCATCCCCGCCTTGATGTTTTGGCGCTACTTGCGCGCACGCGTCGATGCCTACGTGCTGGGCTTTGAGTTAGATGCAGAGCGTTTTGTACGCCATCTTTTAGCCATGCGCGCACGCTTGAAGTAAGGCGCATCGCAACACCATGAGCATGAAATTTCATCGTGAAAAGAGCCCAGAGCCTGAGATCAACCTGATCCCGTTCATTGACATTTTGTTGGTGGTCGTGATCTTTTTGATGCTTTCGACCACCTACAGCAAGTTCACAGAAATGCAACTCAACTTGCCTGTGGCAGACGCTGCCATCTTGCAAGAACGCCCACAGGAGGTGGTCGTCTCGATCAGCAGCGACGGCCAGTTCACTGTGAACAAAAACGCGGTCAACACCCGCGATGTGCAGGGCCTGAGCCAAGCGCTGGCACAAGCCACCCAAAACATCGATAGCCCCATGATCATCATCAGTGCGGATGCCAATGCCAGCCACCAATCGGTGATGATGGTGATGGAGGCGGCACGCCGCAATGGCCTGAATCAACTCACCTTCGCAGCCCAGTCTTCCGGCGGCAAAGCTGACTGAGCGCCATGAACGGCACCCGCAGCATGCGTAGCTTGGCACAAGCCTTGACGCAAGCGTGGAATGGCCAAGGCGGTTGGGGCCAGGCTCTTGCCATCGCCTTGCTGCCCGTGAGTTGGGGTTTTGGCCTGTTGGTCACGATTCGCCGCAGCCTCTACCAAATCGGTGCTTTGCAACAGCACCGATTGCCCGTGCCTGTGATCGTGGTGGGCAATGTGATGGTGGGCGGCGTGGGTAAAACGCCCATCACGATGGCCTTGGTTCACTACTTGAGCGCACAAGGCTTGCGTGTGGGCGTGCTCTCACGCGGTTACGGCCGCAAAACACGGGGCATCCAAGCTGTCACACCGACCAGCACAGCCGTTGAGGTGGGTGACGAGCCTTTGCTGATGGCGCGCAGCTGTGGCGTTCCTGTTTACGTGGGCTCAAGCCGTGCCGACGCCGGGCGTACCTTGCTGGCACAGCACCCCGAAGTACAAGTTTTGGTGTGTGACGATGGCTTGCAGCACTGGCAACTGGCCCGCGACTTAGAGCTGTGCGTCTTTGATGAGCGCGGGGTGGGCAATGGGCACTTGCTGCCTGCAGGCCCCTTACGTGAAGCGTGGCCGCGCAAGGCGTGGCGCAACACTGAGGAAAAAGTTCCTGTGCCTTGCTTGGTCATCAACGCAACAGATCCGGCTGACGCCAATGAATTTGCCGTGCAGCGCCGCTTGGGTGATTTCGCCGTGCAAGCCGATGGCACACAGCGCCCACTCAGCCATTGGGGCAACACCCCTGTGCAAGCCTGGGCTGGCATCGCCAAACCTGAGGTGTTTTTTGGCATGTTACGCACCCAAGGTTTGACACTGGCACACACGCACGCCCTGCCCGATCATGCAGATTTTGAGCAACTGCGCGTTGACTTCTCACAAGGCGATGTGCTGTGCACCGAGAAAGATGCCGTCAAACTCTGGACGCACCATCCACAAGCCTGGGCTGTGCCCTTGCAAATCACCTTGTCCACGGCGCTACTCGCAGCCATCGATCGACATTTGGCGAAGGCACAACGTGCAAAGTTATCATCACCCCATGGACACAAAACTGCTTGAACTCTTGGTCTGCCCTGTGACCAAAGGCCCTCTTGAATACAAACGCGACACGCAAGAGCTCGTCTCGCGCAGCGCGCGCTTGGCTTACCCGATTCGCGATGGCATTCCTGTGTTGCTGGAAAACGAAGCACGCACACTGACTGACGCTGAACTGAAGGCCTAAATGTCGTTTAGTGTTTTGATTCCTGCACGCCTAGCTTCATCGCGTTTGCCGAACAAACCGTTGGCCGATATCGCTGGCTTGCCCATGGTGGTGCATGTGGCGCAACGTGCCAAGCTTTCAGGCGCATCGCGCGTGGTGGTGGCGGCAGACGACGCAAGCATCGTGACGGCCTGCCAAGCGCATCACATTGACGCGGTTCTCACCCGTACGGACCATGCGTCTGGCAGCGACCGCTTGGCCGAGGCTTGCGATTTGCTCAAGCTGCACGACAGCGACGTGGTGGTCAATGTGCAAGGCGACGAGCCCTTGATTGACCCCGCCTCGATAGATGCGGCGGCCCAGCTGCTTCAAACGCGAAGCGATTGCAGCATGAGCACGCTGGCCCACGCCATTGACAACGTGCAAGACTTTGCCAACCCCAATGTGGTGAAAGTGGTGCTAGACGCCAGCAACACCGCGCTGTACTTCAGCCGCGCCCCAATTGCCTGGTGGCGTGATGGGTTTGCCCAAGGCATCACCACCCTGCCCACCCCCGCGCCCTTGCGCCATGTGGGCTTGTACGGCTACCGCGTGGGCTTTTTGCGTGAATTTCCAAAGCTGGCGCAAGCGCCGATTGAGGTGACGGAGTCGCTGGAACAATTGCGTGCCATGTGGCACGGCCACCGCATTGCGGTGCACGTCTCCACGCACGCCCCTGGACCTGGGGTGGACACGCCCGAAGACTTGGCGCGTGTCAGAGCCCTGCTAAGCGCCGTCGCGTAAGGCTTTCGAAGGGAAGCGCGTGATATCCTCAAGTAAGTATTAAAACGTATCGTTCATTAGGACCAAGCATGAGACTGATTTTGTTGGGCGCCCCCGGTGCCGGTAAAGGCACACAGGCCACCTTCATTTGCCAAAAATATGGCATTCCACAAATTTCCACAGGCGACATGTTGCGCGCCGCTGTGAAAGCCGGCACGCCTTTGGGCATCGAAGCCAAAAAAGTGATGGATGCGGGCGGCTTGGTCAGCGACGACCTCATCATCAACTTGGTCAAAGAACGCATCGCCCAAGACGATTGCGCCAAAGGTTTCTTGTTTGACGGCTTCCCACGCACAATTCCTCAGGCCGACGCCATGAAGGCGGCAGGTGTGAAGCTCGACTATGTGCTCGAAATTGACGTGCCCTTTGACGCCATCATCGAACGCATGAGCGGACGTCGTGCCCATGTGGCCAGCGGTCGCACATACCATGTCAAGTTCAACCCACCCAAGGTGGAAGGCAAAGACGACGTGACAGGCGAAGCCCTGATTCAGCGTGACGATGACAAAGAAGAAACCGTCAAAAAGCGCTTGGATGTTTACAGCGCCCAAACCCGTCCATTGGTTGACTATTACTCAGGCTGGGCGAAAGCCGACGCCGCGGCAGCCCCCAAATACCGTGCCATCAGCGGCACAGGCTCTGTGGAAGAAATTAAAGATCGGGCCTTCAAAGCCCTCGATGCCTGATCGCACACGGTCACCTCATCAAAAAGCCGCTCAGTGAGCGGCTTTTTTTGTTGTGGCTTGGCGCTTTTTAAGCGGTAGGCAAACTCACCAAATGCAACCACAGCGCCACACGCGCCTGCACAGCGGTCAATGGGCCGGCATGAGGAAATACATCCGCATCACGCGACTGCACACCACCCCAGGCGCAACGTGAGGCACGCAGGACGATCGAACCTTGGTTTTGTGCCTCTAACAAGGCGGCTTCTAAGTCCAGATGCAAAGTACCGTTTCCCGTGCCAGCGGCAACCCAACCCTGCGGGGCATCGTGGGCCATCAGGGCGCGGACAAGGCGGCCGTCTGCCCCCGCATGGTTCAACACCAGCTCCACACGCGGCCACCGCTTGCAGGCCAACACCTGGGCGACACTCGGCACACGCAACGATAACGGTGATGTGACAGGGGCTTGCGATGTGAAGGGGTTGCGCTGTTGACTGTGGCTTTTTTGTACGGTTTGCCCTGGATGAACTTGACCGGCACACACCACATAAACGCCTTGCGAGTCACTTACCTGCGTCCAAGCCAAGGCGTCTTTCAAATTGCCAGGACCATCACTGTCAGGAACATTGGCGGGAAGCATGGCACAGGTGATGGCCACGGGCTTCGTTGGCTGCAACACGGTTTGCAAAAAATAAGCGGTCTCTTCAAGCGTGTCCGTCCCGTGGGTGATGACCACGCCCTGCACATCGTCTTGTGACACCCAATGTGCGACGCGCGCTAACAGGCTTTGCCAAAGCCCAAAAGACATGTCTTTGCTGTCGATTTGGGCCACTTGCTCGGTCTGCACATCCAACCCGTTGAGGATGACACGCCCCAACAAATCTGCCACGCCCACTTGGCCAGCGGTGTAGTTTTGGGGCTGAGAGGCATCCGAAGCCAGCCCGGCAATGGTCCCACCTGTGGCTAAAACAACGATTTTTTTAGTTTTTTTTACATTCATGGCTTGCCAAACTCAAAAAGCTGATTAAAAATACAGTTACTGGATGTCCGAACAGGCACATCTCTTAAGACACACATTGTGCAGGAGTCGAACCGATGATTGAGATACCCAAACTTACCGCCCGCCAGCAACAGATTCTGGAACTCATCCAGTCGGCCATTGCCAACACCGGTTCGCCCCCTACCCGTGCAGAAATCGCCAGCGAACTTGGTTTCAAGTCAGCCAATGCTGCCGAAGAGCATTTGCAAGCACTGGCCCGCAAAGGCGCGATTGAATTGGTCAGTGGCACCTCGCGCGGGATTCGCCTCAAAGGCCACAACCAGCGCAGCTACCAAGAAAGCCACACGTTCAACGCATCGCCCTCTGGTTTTTCGTTGCCGCTGGTAGGCCGTGTTGCGGCGGGTTCACCCATCTTGGCGCAAGAACACGTCGATCAAACCTACTTTGTGGAAAGCAGCCTGTTTCAGCGTAAGCCCGACTACCTCCTGCGCGTGCGCGGCATGTCGATGCGAGATGCCGGCATCATGGACGGTGACTTGCTGGCCGTCCAATCCACCCGCGACGCCAAGAACGGCCAAATCGTGGTGGCCCGCTTGGGCGAAGACGTGACCGTCAAGCGTTTTCGAAAAACAGCCAGCCACATTGAACTACTCGCCGAAAACCCAGACTTCAAAACGATTGTGGTCGAACCAGGCGAGCCCTTTGAAATTGAGGGTTTGGCCGTCGGCCTGATTCGTAACACCATGATGATGTAAAGAAAGCAACGACCATGAGCATCGCACTTTTTGGCGCCTATCGCCTCTTGAATCCTCTGCAAAACGTAGTTCGTGGCTTCATGCCCGCACAAGCCTTGCAAAGCACACGTCGCCCGTTGCCGCTGCGCGTGGCACGCGTGATGGAAGCACAACACAACCGAAAAAATGCGGGCCGCATGGTCATCTCGGGTCGTATGGCCGATGTGTGTGCTGAGCTTGACCGTCTGGCAGAGCTTGAGAACCGCCACTAACCTATGAAGACAGGGCCTCGATTTTTTGAGGCCCACCCAAGCCATAAAGCCGGGTTGCTCAAGGCACAATTAGGGGATGAATATTGTCATCCTCGACGACTACCAAGATGTCGTGCGCAAACTTTCTTGCGCTTCCAAATTAGAAGCCTACCCGGCCAAGGTTTATACCAACACCATCAAGGGTGTTGGACAGTTGTCTGTCCGACTCAAAGACGCTGAAGTGTTGGTGCTGATTCGTGAGCGCACACAGCTCACGCGACAGTTGTTGGAAAAATTACCCAAACTCAAGCTCATTTCTCAAACCGGCAAGATTGGCAGCCACGTTGATATCGCCGCGTGCACGGAACGAGGCATTGCGGTCGCCGAGGGTTCTGGCTCGCCGATTGCCCCTGCTGAATTAACTTGGGCTTTGATCATGGCGGCGATGCGACGCCTTCCCCAATACATCAGCAATCTTAAACATGGGGCATGGCAACAGTCGGGCCTCAAAGCGGGCTCCATGCCCACCAATTTCGGTCTCGGCCAAGTGCTGCGTGGCAAAACCTTGGGTATTTGGGGCTACGGCAAGATTGGACAAATTTTGGCGGGCTACGGCAAAGCGTTCGGCATGCGCGTGTTGATGTGGGGTAGCGAGGCCTCACG
>CANBWY010000075.1 GCA_947373245.1 Comamonadaceae bacterium | reverse complement strand
TGAAAGGACACGATCATGGCATCCAAAGGCGGACGCGAAAAAATCAAGCTGGAATCGACAGCCGGCACAGGTCACTTCTACACGACCAGCAAAAACAAGAAAACAATGCCCGAGAAAATGTTGATCATGAAATTTGATCCCAAAGCTCGCAAGCACGTTGAATACAAGGAAACCAAACTGAAGTAATTCAGGCTGGCCCTCACGAAAAACCCGCTCATCTCTGGATGGCGGGTTTTTTGTTGCCCGTCGCAAAACACACAACAACGACCCAGTAAAGAGGCAAAAGAAAAGGCCGCTCACAGAGCGGCCTTTGTCTTGAACGAGTCAGCGTTTATACGCGCGCAGCGCGCATCTGCATCGAGAATTCTTGCAAGGCAGCAATGCCGCTGGCTTCAGCGCGTTTGCACCAAGCTTGCAGATCAAGCGCCAGTTGCGCACGGTTGAGGTTGGTGTTGAGCCACAGTTGGCGCAGCTCTTCACGCATCTTCACCATGGTGTCGACGTTGGGCAAGGCAGCGCGGGCTTGGGCCAACTGCTCGGCCACGGTGGCGGGGACTTTCTCCGCGTCGCGGTGCATCCAGCGCTTGGCAGCGGCCAACACAGCGTCAGCAGGCAAATGAGACACGCTGGACAGCTCTTGGTTCAGGGTCACACGCAATTGGCGCGCGTAATTGGCCATCACTTCGTAACGGTTGGCAATGACGGCTTCCAAGGTCTTCTCGTCGGCCACTGGCTTGATGTCGCCAAAAGCCAGCTTGGGCACGGTTTTTTTGACGGTGGCCAAACCACAAGTTTCTAAGATGCGGATGTAGAGCCAACCCAAGTCGAACTCGTAAGGCTTGACCGACAACTTGGCAGATGTGGGGTAGGTGTGGTGGTTGTTGTGCAACTCTTCGCCACCAATGATGATGCCCCAAGGCGAGATGTTGGTGCTGGCATCAGGTGCTTCAAAGTTGCGATAGCCCCAAAAGTGCGCTGCACCGTTGATGATGCCGGCCGCTGTGACGGGAATCCACATCATCTGCACCGCCCACACGGTCAGACCCAAAGCGCCGAACAAGGCCAAGTTGATGATGAGCATCAACGACACGCCCCACACGGAATGGGGGGTGTAGAGCTTGCGTTCAATCCAGTCATTGGGCGTGCCATGACCAAAGCGCTCAAGCGTTTCAAGGTTCTTCGCCTCTTTGCGGTACAGCTCAGCGCCCGTGAACAACACGGTTTTGATGCCGTGCACATGCGGGCTGTGTGGGTCTTCCGCTTGCTCACACTTGGCGTGGTGTTTGCGGTGAATGGCAGTCCACTCTTTGGTCACTTGGGCTGTGGTGAGCCACAACCAGAAACGGAAAAAATGAGAGGCGATTGGGTGCAAGTCCAGCGCACGGTGTGCAGAGTGACGGTGCAAGTAGATGGTCACGCTGGCGATGGTGATGTGGGTGAACACCATCGTGACGAGGAAGACTTGCCAGCCCGAGAAATGCAGCAAGCCGTAGCTCAGCCAGTTCAACGTGGCATCAAGCCAAGCCCAATTGGGTAAAAACATGTATGTCTTTCAATTCGTGGAATTAACTGTCAATTTTAAGGTTTTAGCGCTTATTTAGCTACCCAAACCGCAGCGAAGAAACCGTCCGTCGCATGTATGTGGGGCCAAAGGCGCAAATACAAGCCATCTGCCGTACAGAGCGCGGCTGCATTGGCTACTTTCAACTCCGTCAAGGTGTCGGCTGCTGACAACGGCACAAAGTTAGGGTGGGCTGCGCTGAAGGCTTGGGCAATCGCCTCGTTTTCTTCGGGCAACACGCTACAGGTGGCGTAGACCAAGCGACCACCCGACTTCACCAAGCGCGCGGCGCTGGCCAAGATGGCGGTTTGTTTTTCGGTCAGCTCTTGCACGCCCTTGGGCGACTGACGCCACTTGAGGTCAGGGTTGCGGCGCAAAGTGCCTAGGCCTGAACAGGGCGCATCGACCAACACGCGGTCAATTTTGCCGCTCAAGCGTTTCACGCGGTCATCGCGCTCATGCGCAATGGCCGCTGGGTGCACGTTGGACAACTTGCTGCGTGCCAAACGCGGCTTCAACGACTCCAAGCGATGTGCGGATGTGTCAAACGCATACAAGCGGCCCGTGCTGCGCATCGCAGCGCCGATGGCCAATGTTTTACCGCCTGCGCCCGCACAGAAGTCCACCACCATCTCGCCACGTTTGGCGTCGAGCAACAGGGCCAAGAGCTGCGAGCCTTCGTCTTGCACTTCAATCGCGCCACGCGCAAAAGCGTCGAGGTTAGACAAAGCAGGCTTGCCCTCAATGCGTAAGCCCCAAGGCGAGAAAGGTGTGTCCACGGCCTTGATGCCCGCGAGCTTCAACTCGTGCTGCACATCGGCGCGTTTGTCGGTGAAGGTGTTCACGCGCAAGTCCAGCGGCGCACCGCCGTTGAGGCGCTCGACCAAAGGCCAAAAGCCCTCGCCCACTTGGGCTTTGAGTGGCTCCACCAGCCACTCGGGCATGTTGTGGCGATGGCGCTCCATCAAGTCGGCGGGGCTCACCGCTTCGCAGGCTTCGAGCCAAGCAGCTTCTTGTGTGTTGAGTGCGCTCATCAAAAAGTCGAGCGGGCTGTTGTTGGCGTATTTGGCGCTTTTGGGCGCGTTGTTGGCAGGCGCTTGGTCTTTCAAGTGCTGGGCAAAGCCGAGGATGGCCAAGCGGCGCTCTTTGGGGCCAGAACCCGAGGGTGCAAAGTGGTCAAAACGCAATTTGTTGCGCAAGACGTTGTAGGTGGTTTCGGCCAAGGCTGCACGCTCGCGCGGGCCAAAGGCATAGGTTTTACGATAGTCACGGAAAAACTTAGACACCACCGCGTCGGCAGGGTGGTCAAACTTCAAAGTGAGGCGAACGAGCTCAGTACAAGCTTCAAGAAGGGCTTTTGGATGCATAGGGTGTATTGTCCCACCCTATGAACGATCACGACCTGCCCCCACTCCAAGAAACCCCTACGGGCCTCTACCGCCACTACAAAGGCGGCCAATACGAGGTGATTGGCACCGCCCGCCACAGCGAAACGCGAGAGCCCATGACCGTCTACCGCGCCCTCTACGGTGAGCACGGTCTGTGGGTACGCCCTGCCGCCATGTTCACCGAGCACGTGCTGATTGACGGCGTGCTGCAACCACGCTTCAGCAAAATCAGCTAACCCTTGTATGCATCGGCCCTGCCTGCCCCGCGATAATTTGAGGCAATGAAAAACATCGTCATCTTGATTTCTGGCGGCGGCTCCAACATGGCCGCCATCGTGCGCACCGCAGAACGACAAAACTGGGCCAAACGCCTCAACACCCGTGTGAGCGCCGTCATCAGCAACAAAGCAGACGCCGAAGGCTTGGGCCTAGCCAAGCAACACGGCATCGCCACCGCCGTGATTGACCACAAAGCCTTTGCCAGCGAACCTCACCCCCGCGAAGCCTTTGGCGCCGCCTTGATGACCGAGATCGACCATCACCAGCCCCACCTCGTGGTGCTGGCCGGCTTCATGCGCATCCTCACCCCGGGCTTTGTGGCGCACTACGAGGGCCGACTCATCAACATCCACCCCTCGTTGCTGCCCGCCTTCACTGGCTTGAACACCCACGCGCGCGCGATTGAGGCCGGCTGCAAATTTGCCGGAGCGACCGTGCACCGCGTGACGGCCGAGCTAGACCATGGGGAAATATTGGCGCAAGCCGTGGTGCCTGTGCTACCAGACGACACCGCAGACACACTGGCTGCGCGGGTGTTGACGCAAGAGCATTTGATGTATCCGAAGGCAGTAGAAGAACTATTGGCGAAGTAAACAGGCGGAGTGACGAACCTCGTAGCTGGGAAGGCAATGGCGAGCTGACGATTTCTGGTACTCCAGCATGAGGAAGCTGGCCATTGCCTTCCCAGCGAAGCGCCATAACCACCCAACGAAAGCAACAGACTCAAGCCAAGAGCCGAGAACTCTTAGGCACGTGCGCCATCAAAAACTCCATCTGATCCGCCAAGATACGGCGGTTACGAAGGATAAAGTCCTCCCACAACGAAGGTTCATAAGGCGTGTACAAAAGCGGCATACGCGCTTGCTCAGGCGTGCGATTGCCCTTGCGGTGGTTGCACGATTTGCACGCGGTCACCACGTTCATCCACGAGTTAACACCGCGTTGGCCCAAAGGGTGAATGTGTTCGCGGGTCAGTTCGGATTCGTGGAAGTGGTCCCCGCAGTACGCGCAGATGTTGCGGTCGCGAGTGAAGAGCTTGTCGTTGGTCAGGCCCGATTTCAAATCAAACGGGTTGATGTTGGGCACGCCCTTGGTACCGATGATGCTGTTGACCACGATGATCGACTGCTGGCCCGTGATGGCATTGGTGCCGCCATGAAACACCGCCACTTCGCCGCCAGATTCCCAGCGCACGTCTTTGGCCGCGTAGTGAATGACCGCTTGTTCCAGCGATATCCACGACTGCGGTAGCCCTTGGGCAGACAGTTTCAAGACCTTCACACCTCACCTCCATTCGCTTCTCAAACGACCGATCGGGAATGCACATCTATCGCAGACAATATACCTTTATTGAGTGACGGTTTGATGCCGGTTGCTATTCACCTAAGTTATGCAAATCTTTCGAGGCTTTCATCACCCGCAATTGGCCAAGGCGTGCGCCCTGACCATAGGCAACTTTGACGGCGTGCACCGTGGCCACCAAGCCATGCTGGCACTGCTGAAAAATGAGGCGCGCCACCGCGGCGTGCCCAGCTGCGTGATGACGTTTGAGCCGCACCCGCGCGACTTCTTCGCCGAGCAACACCAGCAGCCCGACATCGCCCCCGCCCGCATCGCCACGCTGCGCGACAAGCTCAACGAGCTGGCGGCTTGTGGCATCGACCAATGCGTGGTGCTGCCGTTCAACCAAACTTTTGCTTCACAGCAGCCACAGGCCTTCATCGAAGAGGTGTTGGTCAAGGGCCTGGGCGTGAAATACGTGCTCGTGGGTGACGACTTCCGCTTTGGTGCCAAGCGCGCGGGCGACTACGCCATGCTCGACGCCGCAGGCACGGTCCATGGCTTTGACGTGGCCCGCATGAACAGCTACGAGGTGAAGAACCTGCGCGTGTCCAGCTCTGCCGTGCGCGAGGCCATGGACCGCGGCGCGATGCAAGAAGTGGCGCAGCTGCTAGGCCGCCCTTACGCCATTTCGGGCCACGTGGTGCATGGCCGAAAGCTGGGTCGTGAGCTGGATTGCCGCACGCTCAATTTGCGCTTCAGCCACTGGAAACCCGCCGCCAGCGGCATCTTCGTGGTGCAGGTACATGGCCTCACCGATCAGCCCTTGGCAGGCGTCGCCAATTTGGGCATTCGCCCCTCGCTCGACGCATCGGATGTGAACGGTGGCCGCGTGCTGCTGGAAACCCATTGCCTCGACTGGCCCGCCAGCTTAGGCGCGGAGGGGGGCTACGGTAAAATCATCCGTGTGGAACTGCTGCACAAATTACACGACGAGCTGAAGTACGACGGTCTGGACGCCTTGATGAAAGGCATTCACAAAGACTGCGACGACGCACGCGCTTGGCTGGCAGCCCGAATTTGACGGGGCGTGCAGCCTCACGTTCTGCACACTGCCCCGCCTCTCCTACCTAGCTCGCCAAGGCCAGCCTACTTTATTAGGCCTTCGCACTCCCCGCATTCAAGCCTGAGACCTGAGATAGCCATGACCGACAAAGCCACTCCATCCGCCACCGACTACCGCGCCACGCTCAACATGATGGACACCCCGTTCCCCATGCGGGGTGACTTGCCCAAACGCGAACCCGCTTGGGCCAAGCAATGGAATGAGCAAGGCTTGTACAAAAAACTGCGCGTGGCTCGCCAAGGTGCACCACTGTTTGTGTTGCACGACGGCCCGCCCTACGCCAACGGCAAGCTGCACATCGGCCACGCGCTGAATAAAGTGTTGAAAGACATGATCGTCAAGTCCAAGCAATTGGCTGGCTTTGATGCGCAATACATCCCCGGTTGGGACTGCCACGGTTTGCCCATCGAAAACGCGATTGAAAAACTGCATGGCCGCAAATTGAGCCGTGACGACATGCAGGCCAAGAGCCGCGCATTCGCCACTGAACAAATTGACCAACAACGCGAAGACTTCAAACGCTTAGGCGTCTTGGGCGATTGGGAGCGCCCCTACCGCACCATGGACCCCGCCAACGAAGCCGGCCAACTGCGCGCCTTCAAACGCGTGATGGAACGTGGATTTGTGTACCGTGGCTTGAAGCCCGTGTACTGGTGCTTTGACTGCGGCTCATCCTTGGCCGAGTTTGAAATTGAATACGCCGACAAGAAGAGCGACACACTCGACGTAGCCTTCTTGTGCGCCCAGCCCGAGAAGCTGGCACCAGCCTTTGGTTTGCCCAAGCTCGACAAAGAAGCGTTTGCAGTCATTTGGACCACCACCGCGTGGACCATCCCCGCCAACCAAGCGCTCAACATGCACCCCGAAATCAACTACGCCTTGGTCGACACCGAGCGTGGTTTGGTCTTGTGCGCCGCCTCGTTGGTGGAGAAATGTTTAGAGCGCTGGAAGCTCGAAGGCAAAGTGGTGGCCACAGCCACAGGCGACAAGCTTGGTCTCATTGAATTCAACCATCCACTGTCACACGTGGACGCAGGCTACCAACGCACAGCCCCTGTGTTCTTGGCCGACTACGTGGGCGAAGCCGACGGCACAGGCATCGTTCACAGCGCACCTGCCTACGGCGTGGATGACTTCAACTCATGCATGGCCAACGGCATGAAGTACACCGACATCTTGAACCCCGTACAAGGCAACGGCGCGTATGCCGCTGACTTCCCGTTGTTCGGTGGCCAACACATTTGGAAAGCTGTGCCCGTCATTCTGGAAACCCTGCAAAACGCAGGCCGCTTGATGGCCACACAAACCATCACGCACAGTTACCCACACTGCTGGCGTCACAAAACGCCCGTCATCTACCGCGCTGCGGCGCAGTGGTTCATCCGCATGGATGCGTTTGACAGCACCACCGAAAAAACCACGGGCAAGTTCATCACCGACAAGTCAGCCAAGTCACTGCGCGAACTCGCGTTGAACGCAATTGACCAAACCCACTTCTACCCAGAAAACGGCCGTGCACGTTTGCGCGACATGATTGCCAACCGCCCCGACTGGTGCATCTCGCGTCAACGCAGCTGGGGTGTGCCCGTGCCCTTCTTCTTGCACAAAGACAGCGGCGAATTGCACCCACGCACCATGGCCATCATGGACCAAGCGGCCGACATCGTGGAAAAAGGCGGCATCGAAGCCTGGAGCCGCGTGACGGTAGAGGACATCCTCAACCAGCCCGGCGACGACGCAGCCAACTACACCAAGAGCACCGACATCTTGGAAGTGTGGTTTGACTCAGGCTCCACCTTCCAACACGTGCTGCGCGGCAGCCACAAAGACGCCTACAACTTTGATGGAACTAACCGCAAGCCGTATCACGAAGAAGGCCCAGAAGCTGATTTGTATTTAGAAGGCCACGACCAACACCGCGGCTGGTTCCACAGCTCCTTGCTGCTGGGCTGCGCCTTGTACGACCGCGCACCCTACAAAGGCCTGCTGACCCACGGCTTTGCCACTGACGGCCAAGGCCGAAAAATGAGCAAGAGTTTGGGCAACACCGTGGCACCGCAAGAGGTGAGCGACAAGATGGGCGCCGAGATCGTGCGCTTGTGGGTGGCCAGCACCGACTACTCGGGCGACCTGAACATCGACGACAAAATCTTGGCCCGCGTGGTCGATGCGTACCGCCGCATCCGCAACACCTTGCGCTTCTTGCTCGCCAACGTGAGTGACTTTGACCCCGCGACAGACGCCGTGGCCTTTGACGATTTGTTGGAAATCGACAAGTACGCGCTGTCTCGCGCTGCGCAAGTGCAAGCCGACATTCGTGCGCACTTCGATGCGTATGAGTTCCACCCCGTGGTGTCGAAGTTGCAGCTGTATTGCTCGGAAGATTTGGGCGCGTTTTATTTGGACGTGCTCAAAGACCGCCTGTACACCACAGCGCCGAAGTCACTCGCACGCCGCAGCGCACAAACCGCGTTGCACCAAATCACCCACGCTTTTGTGCGTTGGATGGCCCCGTTCCTCAG
>CANBWY010000074.1 GCA_947373245.1 Comamonadaceae bacterium | reverse complement strand
CAAGGCACCACGGTGCTGATGGTGGAGCAAAACGTGAAGAGTGCGCTCAAGTACTCGGACAACGCCATTGCCTTGGAGTCTGGCCGCTTGGTGCTGTACAAATCAGCCGCTGAAATTTTGGCGGATCCGCAAATGGAACGCTTGTTTTTGGGTGGCGCACATACCACCACCGCCGCAGAAACTACCACCGCGTAAGCATGTCTGTGCTTGACATCGCGGTGGCTGGTGCAGGCGCGATGGGTCGCGCCCACATCGCGTTGATTGCGCAAAACCCGCGGTGTCGGGTCTGCGCGATGGCTGATCCGTCTGAGGCTGCGCAAGCCTTGGCCAAAGAACTCGGCGTGCCTTGGTTCGCCACCTTGGATGCACTGCTGGCAGCCGTTTTGCCAGAGGGTGTGATTTTGGCCACGCCCAATGTGTTGCATGTGCCACAGGCTTTGCTGTGCATTGCCGCAGGTGTGCCGGTGTTGGTGGAGAAACCCATCGCGCACACGGTGGCCGAGGCCCAAAAGTTGGTGCAGGTCACGCAGGCGCATCAAGCCAAAGTGCTGATCGGCCATCACCGCGCGCACAGCCCCATCATGGCGAAGACCAAATCGCTGATCGACGAAGGGCGCTTGGGCCAGTTGGTCAGCGTCATGGGCAGCGCCATGTTTTACAAACCGGATGACTACTTCACGCAAGCCCCTTGGCGGCGCGAAGTGGGCGGCGGTCCGATTCTGATCAACCTCATCCACGAGATTCACAACCTGCGCATGCTGTGTGGCGAAATAGTGGAAGTCCAAGCCATGACCTCGAATGCGGTGCGTGGCTTTGCGGTGGAAGACACGGCAGCCATCACGTTTCGATTTGCCTCGGGTGTGTTGGCGGTGTTCATGCTGTCGGACACCTCGGCCACGGCAAAGAGCTGGGAGCAAACCAGTCAAGAGAACAAGGCCTATGCCAGCGCTGACGACGATGACTGTTATGTCATCGCAGGCACCCTGGGCAGCTTGTCGGTCCCCACCATGCGCTTGAAAACCTATGCCAGCAAAGACGATCGCTCATGGTTCAAACCTTTTGAGTGCAGTGCCATCGTCTTAGACCGTGAAGACCCTTTGAAATTGCAGATGGACCACTTTCTTGATGTGATCCAAGGCCGTGCAGCACCTTGTGTGAGTGCGCGTGATGGCCTACAAAACCTGTTGGTGGTGGAGGCGATTGCGCAGGCAGCCAGCACCCAAAAAACAGTCCGCCTTCTATAAAGCCACATCCGCAATGAGCTTGAGGGAGACCATGAATAGGCTTGTTTGCACCAAACGGTAAAACCAAATGTCGGCAATTTTTCGGGTCGCGTAGGCGCCTGCGACGGTGCCCAACAAGGCAAACGGAATCAGATCCGCCGCACGCATCAAGTCGTCGTAAGAGTAAGGCTGTAGCAGTTGGTAGGGCAGAATTTTGGCCGCGTTGATGACGGCAAACAACAAGGTGGCCGTGCCGGCGAATTGCAGTTTGGGCAACCGTTGAGGCAACACATAAATTTGAAATGGCGGGCCGCCCGCATGTGAAATGAAACTGGTGAAGCCCGCCACCGTGCCCCAGAACCAACCCTTCTTCACATCAACCGCTTGTTTGTCTTGCGGCGTTTTGCGCAGCCAAGTGTTGAGGCAAAAGCCCACGCCCATGCAACCAATCATCAGCTTGACCGCGTTGTCAGAGGTGAACGATGCGGTGAACCAACCAATGAACACGCCCAATATGCCAGCAGGCATGAGTATTTTCAAATTGGGCACACTGAAATTTTTGCGATACAACCAAACGCTTACCACGTCTGAGATGACGTAAATCGGCAACAACAGTACCGCCGCCTTCACGGGCGACATGAACAGCGAGAGCAGGGGAACGGCCAACATGCCAATGGTGGGTAGGCCGCCTTTGGACAGGCCCACGAGGAGCGCAGCCAAGCCAGCAAGGACAAAGTGAGTGTCAAATGTCATGGGGCGTTTTATACTTGTTGGATGAACGAAACGGTACATTCTGCACGCAAGGCGCCCAAGCGCACCAACGATCCTGAGCGGACGATGGCGGGCATCTTGTCTGTGGCCACGCAAGAGTTCGCTGCCAAGGGTTTGGCGGGCGCGCGCATTGATGCGATCGCGGATGCCACGCACACCAGCAAGCGCATGATCTATTACTACTACGGCAACAAAGAGGGCTTGTACCTTGCCGTGTTGGAAGACGCCTATCGCCGCATTCGCGAGACAGAAGCTGCCCTGCATTTGGCCGATTTGTCGCCCGAAGAAGCGCTCAAAGCCTTGGTGGGCTTTACCTTCGACCACCACCACAGCAACCAAGACTTTGTGCGCTTGGTGATTTCCGAGAACATGCAACGCGGCGCTTATCTGGCGCAGAGCAAGCTGATCCAAGACTTGAACGTCTCGGTCATCCAGTCCATCGAAGCGCTCTACAAGCGCGGCGTGAAAGCAGGGGTGTTTCGCAAGGGGCTGGACCCCATCGACATCCATGCCTCGATTTCGGCGTTGACGTTTTTCAACGTGTCCAACCGCTACACCTTCGATTTGATTTTTAAACGCAATGGCCAAACCGCCAAAGCTTTGGCCGCGCGACGCCAAAGCGTGGTGGAGATGGTTCTGCGTTTTGTAAGTTATTCAACTTCGGTATAGCAGTTAGTTTGTTATGCGATATTGAAATGCGGGTTTTCACTGATCTGCAACAAAGTAACTGTTTTGTACATTTTGTTCTAGCCCATATTGTTAAAGGATCTCCCTCATGTTTAACTTGATTCTGGATCGCTGCTGTCGAGTGCTCGAAGCAGCGATTGCCTTGTGCCTCGCCATCATGGTGGTGCTGGTGTTTGGTAACGTTTTTTTGCGTTACGCCATGAACTCTGGCATCACACTGTCTGAAGAGCTGTCGCGTTGGGCATTCGTGTGGATGACCTTCTTGGGCGCCATCGTTGCGCTGAAAGAGCACGGCCACTTGGGAACTGACATGTTGGTGAGTCGCCTTGGCCCATTCGGTAAAAAGATTTGCCTGGGCGCTTCCTACATCTTGATGTTGTTTGCTTGCTGGCTCCTCTTCAAAGGTGCGTATGACCAAGCGCTCATCAACTTGGACAGCACCAGTGCGGTGATGGAAGCTTCTATGGCTTGGCTGTATTTGCCCGGTATTTTGTTTGCAGTGCTGGGTGGCTTGATCCTCGCTGCGGAGTTGCTGCGCTTGCTCACAGGCCAAGTGCGCGACGAAGACTTGGTGATGATTCAAGAATCTGAAGAAGTCCCACACGGCGACAGCCACTAAACCCATTCAAGGAACAAGACCATGACGATTGCTGTATTTCTCTTTTCCCTGATGGGTTCCATGGCGTTGGGTATCCCCATCGCTTTCTCGTTGTTGTTATGCGGTGCTGCGTTGATGTGGCACATGAACATGTTTGATGCGCAAATCTTGGCGCAAAACTTGATCGAAGGCTCCAACAGCTTCCCTTTGTTGGCCGTGCCATTCTTTATGCTGGCGGGCGAAATCATGAATGCGGGTGGCTTGTCACGCCGCATTGTGAACTTTGCGATGGCCTGCGTGGGCCACATCAAAGGTGGCTTGGGTTACGTGACCATCATGGCCGCGGTTATCATGGCGGCTTTGTCAGGCTCAGCCGTGGCTGACGCGGCTGCCTTGGCTTCGTTGCTGTTGCCCATGATGGTGGCGGCGGGTCATGACCGCGCGCGTTCGGCTGGCTTGATTGCTTCTGCAGGCATCATCGCGCCCGTGATTCCTCCGAGCATTGGCTTTGTGATTTTTGGTGTGGCCGGTAACGTGTCCATCTCCAAACTGTTCATGGCGGGTATCGTGCCCGGCGTGTTGTTGGGCGGCTCTTTGTGGATCACTTGGTGGTGGTTGGCGCGTCAAGAAGTGGTGAGCGTGCCGCCCCGTAAATCATTTGGCGAAATTCGTGAAGCCTTGAGCGAAGCGACTTGGGCCTTGGTGTTGCCCGTGATCGTGGTGTTTGGTTTGAAGTTTGGTGTGTTCACGCCCACTGAGGCGGCTGTGGTCGCTGCTGTGTACGCGCTACTCATCTCAACCTTGGTGTACAAAGAACTCAACTTCAAGAGCCTGTATCCCTTGTTCGTGGCCTCAGCCAAAACCAGCGCGATTGTGATGTTCTTGGTCGCCGCTGCGATGGTGTCGGCTTGGTTGATCACGGTGGCCAACTTGCCTGCCGAATTGGTGGCTTTGTTAGAGCCTTTGTTGGACAGTCCCAAGTTGTTGATGTTGACCATCATGGTCATCACCATGGTGGTGGGCACCGCTTTGGACATGACGCCCACAATTTTGTTGCTCACACCTGTGCTGTTGCCCGTGGTGAAAGCGGCTGGCATTGACCCCGTGTACTTTGGCGTCTTGTTCATCATCAACAATGCGATTGGCTTGATCACACCACCCGTGGGCACGGTGCTCAACGCCGTGGCCGGTGTGGGTAAAGTCAGCATGGACGAAGTCACACGTGGTGTGATGCCTTTCATGGTGGCGCAGTTCATCATCATGTTTGCCATGGTGGCGTTCCCACAAATGGTGATGATCCCCGCACACTGGTTCTATTGATTTTTATTTTTCACGGTCTGTCCGGGTACGCCAGACCGTGGAACCCTCATTTGGCGTACGACCGAAAAGTTCATCAGGAGACACCGACATGAAACGTGTATTTATCAAGACCGTGATCGCTGCTGTGGCCATGGCCGCTATGGGCATCGCTTCGGCACAAGAAAAAACCATCAAATTTGCCAACCAGAATTCGGTGGGACACCCCATCATTCAGGGCATGGAGAAGTTCAAAGAAATCGTTGAGAAAAACTCTGGCGGCAAGATCAAAGTCAACCTGTTCCCCGGCGGCACTTTGGGTAGCGATCAAGCCAACGTGTCGGCTATCCAAGGCGGCGCTTTGGAAATGGCTTCCATGAACTCGGGCATTTTCGCCAGCCAAGTCAAAGACTTCGCGGTGTTCGATTTCCCCTTCATGTTTGCCAGCGGTAAAGAAGCCGATGCAGTGGTGGACGGCCCCTTCGGCAAGAAGATGCACGCCAAATTGGAAGACAAAGGTTTGATCGGTTTGGGTTACTACGAACTCGGCTTTCGTCACCTCACCAATGGCAAGCGTCCTATCAACAAAGTGTCAGACATTGAAGGCTTGAAGCTGCGCGTCATTCCTAACCCCATCAACGTGGATTGGGTCAAAGCCTTGGGCGCAAACCCAACACCACTGCCATTCCCTGAGCTTTACGCAGCTTTGGAACAAGGTGCTGTGGACGGTCAAGAAAACCCAGTGGCCACCATCTACGGTGCCAAGTTGTTTGAAGTGCAAAAGTACTTGGCTTTGACGGGCCACCAGTACAACCCACAGTCCGTGGTGATCAGCAAAAAGTTCTGGGACACCCTGAACGCTGCTGAGAAGAAAATTGTGGCAGACGCTATGACGGAGTCGGTGAAGTTCCAACGCGCCACCGCACGTGCTTTGGAAGCCGGCACGCTGGAAACCATGAAGAAAAACGGCATGCAAGTCACGACTTTGCCCGCTTCTGAAATGGCCATTCTGCGTGAGAAGATGAAGCCTGTGATTGCCAAGCACGGCGAGCCCATCGCTGCAACTGTGAACGAATTGCAAGCTGAATTGACCAAGCTGCGCAAGTAAGACAAGACGATGCGAAACCCTGTTTGTGCAGGGTTCCGCGTTTTTAGACAAACTGAAATCAGGAGATTGTTTTGAAAATTCTCATGCTGCACGGCATCAACCACGACATGTTTGGCAAGCGCGACCCCGTGCAATACGGCACCATCACGCTGGCTGAAATCAATGCCAATTTGCAAAAGTTGGGTGCCGAATTAGGCGCGCAAGTCGAGTGTTTTCAAACCAATCACGAAGGTGATATGTGCGAACGTATCCACCAAGGGTTCCTCGATGGCGCGGACGCGGTGTTGATCAACGCCGGTGCGTGGACGCACTACAGCTATGGCATCCGCGATGCCTTGGCCATCCTCACCTGCCCAATTGTTGAGCTGCACATGTCCAACATTCACGCGCGTGAAGAGTTCCGTCACAAGTCGGTGTTCGCTGAAATTGTGAAAGGCCAAATTTGTGGCTTTGGTGCTGACAGCTATGTGTTGGCTTTGCGTGCGGCGGTGTCTGCGGTTCAATCGTCTAAATAAATCATGAGCAAGCACGGCATCTCTATCAATGGCAACACGCAACTGATTGCCCACATCGGCTATCCCACGCATTCGTTCAAATCTCCCATGATTTACAACCCGTACTTCGCCAGTGCGGGCATCAATGCGGTGGTGGTGCCTATGGGTTGCCAAACACCAGACTATCCGGTCTTTTTGAAATCGGTGTTCACGCTCACCAATATTTGCGGTGCGCTCATCACCATGCCACACAAGGTGGTGACGGTGGGCTTGCTCGACGAAGTGACTGCCACCGTGCGCGTGGCCGGTGCTTGCAACGCCGTCAAGAAGTTGGCCGATGGCCGCTTGGTCGGTGACATGTTTGATGGCGCCGGCTTTGTGCGCGGTGTGCAACGCAAAGGCTTCGATCTGACCGGCAAACGGGTGTTGGTGGTCGGCTCGGGTGGCGTGGGTTGCGCCATTGCGGCGTCGCTGGCAAGTGCTGGCATTGCCGCCATCAGCTTGTTTGATGTGAACACGGCTTCCGCCGAGGCCTTGGGCCAACGCTTGAAACAAAACTACCCGCAGATCGATGTGCGCACGGGCTCGAACGATCCTGCGGACCACGACTTGGTGGTCAACGCCACGCCCATGGGCATGAATGAAGGCGATGCCTTGCCGATGGACGTGTCGCGCATTTCGCCAGATGCCTTTGTGGGCGAAGTGGTGATGAAAACCGAAATGACCGCGTTCTTGCAAGCCGCCAAAAACCGTGGCTGCCGTGTGCAGGTGGGCTCAGACATGTTGTTTGAACAAATCCCTGCCTACTTGGAATACTTCGGCTTGCCCACCACGATCGCCGAAGTGCTGCGCGATGTCGCTCAGCTGAGTTACTAATTTTCTTGGAGTACCCGATGACCTTGCCCCTCACACACCGCGAGTCAGTGCCCGAGAGCCCCAACCGTTTGGGCCTAGCGGGGATTGAGTTCATCGAATACGCCACCAGTCGCCCACAGGCGCTGGGCCAAGTGCTGGAGAACATGGGTTTTCGCCCCGTGGCGCGCCACCGTTCGCGTGAGGTGACCTTGTACCGCCAAGGCGGCATGAACTTGGTGGTCAACGCCAGCCCCGATGACGCGCGTGTGAGCGCCACCACCGATGGTCAACCCGTCATCTCTGCCGTGGCCTTCCGTGTGCGCGATGCGTTGCAAGCGCATACGCGCTGCATGGAGCTGGGCGCATGGAACGTGAGCAGCCAAGCGCAGGCGATGGAGCTGCACATTCCTGCCATCCACGGACCAGGCGGCAGCCGCTTTTACTTTGTGGACCGCTGGCAAGAGTTTTCGATTTACGACATCGACTTCAAACCCATTCCTACCGTCGACCCACATCCAGAAGCCACAGCGGGCATGAGCTACTTTGGTGTGGTGCAGTACATCGGGGCAGGGCGCAGTGCCGACTGGCTGGCGTACTTTGAACACATGTTTGATTTCAGCTTTGTGCCTGACGAACAACGCTTTGGCATCTTGCCCAAAGGCAAGTTGATGAAGAGCCCGTGTGGCAACTTTTTGTGGCAGCTGATTGAGCCAGATCCTTGGATGGATGCGGACAACTCGCCCGAGTGCTTGCAACGCATTGGCTTGGGCGCACCCGATGTGGCTGCCGCCGTGACCGCGCTCAAAGCGCGTGGCGTGGAATTTGTCGAATCGACGCAGTTGCACCCCGAAGACCGAGGTGCGCTCACCCGCAGTGCCTTGGGTTCTGTGTCGTTTGAGTTG
Source organism: Comamonadaceae bacterium (assembly GCA_947373245.1). Lineage (GTDB taxonomy): Bacteria > Pseudomonadota > Gammaproteobacteria > Burkholderiales > Burkholderiaceae_C > Limnohabitans. The sequence goes on along the minus strand of CANBWY010000074.1, from coordinate 610 downwards.
GTTCACAAAGACCAATGAAGGAGCATGGCATGAACTTGCTCGACGGCTTCGGCATGGACACCATCACGATGGCGGGCTCTTTAGAGGCCAAACTGTCGGCGATGAAAGACGCAGGCTTCTCGCAAGTCATGCTCATGGCACGTGACTTGGTCACACACCCCGGTGGCGTGCCTGCGGCGGTGGCAGCGGTGCAGGCCAGCGGCTTGCGCCCCACGGGGTTTCAGGTGCTGCGCGACTTCGAAGGTTTGTCAGGCCACTTGCATGGCTACAAAGTGGACATCGCCAAATCGATGCTCGAGATGTGCGCGGCCACAGGCAGCAAAGTGTTGCTGGCCTGTTCGTCTACCTCGCGTCACGCGACAGATGACTTGGACCACATTGCCCGCGATTTGAAAAAGCTCGCCATGATGGCGTTGCCCTTGGGCATCAAAGTGGCTTACGAAGGTTTGTCTTGGGGCCGCACGGTCAATGAGTTCACCACGTCTTGGGATGTGGTGTGCCGCGCCGATTGCCCCAACTTGGGCATTGGCTTGGACTCGTTCCACATCTTTGCGGCCAACACACCGTTGGATGCGATTGAAGACCTCGACCCCGACAAAATTTTCTTGGT
>CANBWY010000073.1 GCA_947373245.1 Comamonadaceae bacterium | reverse complement strand
GACCAATTCCCCATGGACCTGTGGCGCAAGATGGGCGATCTGGGTGTGCTGGGCATCACCGTGGGCGAAGAATATGGCGGCGCCAACATGGGCTACCTGGCCCACATGATCGCCATGGAAGAAATCTCGCGCGCCTCCGCCAGCGTGGGCTTGAGCTACGGCGCGCACAGCAACCTGTGTGTGAACCAGATCAAACGCAATGGCTCCGATGCACAGCGCGCCAAATACCTGCCCAAGCTCGTCAGTGGCGAGCACGTGGGCGCATTGGCCATGTCAGAGCCCGGTGCCGGCAGTGATGTGATCAGCATGAAGCTCAAAGCCGAGGACAAGGGGGGGTATTACCTGCTCAACGGCAACAAGATGTGGATCACCAACGGCCCCGATGCCGACACCTTGGTGGTCTATGCCAAAAGCGAACCTGAATTGGGCGCCCGAGGGGTGACGGCCTTCTTGATTGAAAAAGGCATGAAAGGTTTCTCCATCGCCCAAAAGCTCGACAAACTGGGCATGCGCGGCAGCCACACCGGGGAGCTGGTGTTTCACAACGTTGAAGTGCCCGCCGACAACATTCTGGGCGGCTTGAACAATGGCGCCAAAGTGCTCATGAGCGGGCTCGACTACGAACGCGCGGTCCTCACGGGTGGCCCCTTGGGCATCATGCAGTCGGTGATGGACAACGTGATCCCCTATATCCACGACCGCAAGCAGTTTGGCCAAAGCATTGGCGAGTTCCAACTCATCCAAGGCAAAGTGGCCGACATGTACACCGTGCTGCAAGCAGGGCGCAGCTTTGCCTACACCGTGGCTAAAAACCTCGACATGCTGGGCACCGACCACGTCCGCCAAGTGCGCAAAGACTGTGCCTCCGTCATTTTGTGGACCGCCGAAAAAGCCACGTGGATGGCGGGCGAAGGCGTACAGATTTTTGGCGGAAACGGCTATATCAATGAATACCCCTTGGGCCGTTTGTGGCGCGATGCCAAGTTGTACGAAATTGGTGCCGGTACCAGCGAAATTCGTCGCATGCTGATTGGCCGTGAACTGTTTGCCGAGACAATGTGAGCATGCGCCCGAGTTTTGGGCGTTCCCCGATTGAACTTGTGACGGAATGAAGAAACCTATTGCCTCTTTGAGCACCGCCTTGACCACCCTGTTGTTAGCCCCGCCGCGTGCCGTGCTGCATGGTTTGAGCGTGGGCGTGTGTGTCGGTTGGGTGTTGGCCGTTTGGTTCAGCTTGGCGCGTGTGCTGATGTTGGCTTATTACTGGCCTTCGCCCGGCACCGACTTGTGGGCAGAGTTGCCCGTGGCCTTGGCGATGGGCTTTCGGTTTGATTTGAAGATGGGCGCCATTGCCGCGCTCTTGCTGTTCCCGCTGTTGGGCTGGCGCTGGCGCGTGAGTGCGGTGGTCATTAAGGTTTGGGCGAGCTTGTTTGCCTTGTTGACCGTCATCAACTTTTACTACTACGGCTTTTACAAATTGCCCATCGACAGCGTCATCTTTGGCTTGGCCGATGACGACACCCTGGCTGTGCTGCACACCATTTGGCAGGACTTTCCCATAGCGCAAATCATGCTGGTGCTGGTCCTGGCCGTTTGGTCGGCCAATGCCGCTGCTTTGCGCTTGGGTCAACGTGCCTTGCAGTGGTTGCAGCACCACTGGATTCGTGCGCGGTACTTGGTGTTGATTCCGCTGTTGTTGGTCATCGTGCTGTTGGTCGGCAAAGGCACGCTCAAAGGCATGGCCTTGCAGCTTGACAACGTCACCGCCACCAGCAAACCGTTTTTGAACAACGTCATACCCAATGGTGTGACCGCGCTCTACAACGCATGGGACGCGTACCGCACCTCGACCGACATTGGCGAAGAAGACACAGGCCTCAAAACCTACGGCTTTGCCAACTACCAAGACGCTGCGCATGCCTACGGCATCACCGCCACCACGCCCGAAGGTGTGCAACGTGCGTTGATGGCGGCGGGTCGCAACAAGCCCAATGGCAAGAACTTGGTGTTCTTCCAAATGGAGTCGTGGAGCGCTGAGCCATTCAGGTACCAATCCCACGACATGGATGTGTTGGCCGGCTTGAGCAGCCAACTTCACAACGCATGGGTGTTCAACAATTTCGACGCCGCGCACAACGGCACCCACCCTGCGCTAGAAGCCATTTTGTTCAACACGCCTGTCACGCCCATCACCAATGGCAAGTACCGCCACATCACCTTGGACTGGGGCGTGCCCTTCGCGTTCAAGAAGGCGGGCTACGACACCTTGTTCGTCACCTCGGGGCAGTCGGGTTGGCGCGAACTCAACCGCGTGCTGCTGACCCAAGGTTTTGACGAGGTGATTGACGCGGCCACTTTGCGCAAACAATTCCCGGGTGCCGAAGGGGGCATTTGGGGCGTGTGGGATTCGTACATGTTCCGCGCCATCGAAGCGCGTTTGGACCAACAGCCCAAAGACCGGCCTTTGTTCATCTACGCCATGTCGACCACCAACCATCCGCCGTATGAATTGCCGTCCGACTACCGGCCCTTTGCATTCGACATCAACAAGTGGCCCGGCGACAAAGGCTCTGAACACTTGATTCCAAATTTGCAAACCTACCGCTATGCCAATGATGAGCTGGCCAAGTTCGTGGGCCACGTCGAAGCCAGCATGGCCGGTGCGCGCACCGTGGTGGCAGCGACGGGCGATCACAATGTACGCACCTTTGGCCAATACGCCACGCCACAAAGCCAAGTGCTGCGCCAACAAGTGCCCTTCGTCGTGTGGGGGGCTGGCGCGTCCATTTGCGCGGAGGCACTCAAGCAACCCGCCAGCCATCTAGACATGTTCCCCACGCTGTTCCCCATGGTGGGCATTGGCGAGGGGTATTTGATGACCGGGCGAGACTTGGCCAAGTGTCCGAGTGCGCGTGACGCAGCTGACGCCATGGCCGTCACCTTCATTGGTCAGGCCCGCTCAAACCGCGCCATTTGGAGCATGGGCAGCGCCAACACGTTGGCCTGTCAACCTGTGGGCAGCGCGTGTGAATGGGATCCAACGCAAGATGCCAAAGCGCGCGCCCGCGTCGCCCTAATGGACTGGAATGTCCGTCACCACATTCATCACGCTTTAGCGAGGAAAAAATAAACATGCCCAACTCTCTCAAGCACCTTTTTGACAACAACCGTGAATGGGCTGCGCGCATGGAGCGCGAGCAGCCCGGGTTTTTCTCGCACCTGTCGCAGCAGCAGTTGCCCAAGTATTTGTGGATTGGTTGCTCTGACAGCCGTGTGCCCGCCAACCAAATCACGGGCCTCGATCCGGGTGAAGTGTTTGTGCATCGCAACATCGCCAACGTGGTGGTGCATTCTGATTTGAATGCCTTGTCCGTCATCCAATACGCGATCGATTGCCTCAAAGTCGAACACATCATGGTGGTGGGCCACTACGGTTGCGGCGGTGTGTTGGCGGCCACGCGCGGGACGCGCATTGGGTTGGCCGACAACTGGCTGCGCCATGTGCAAGACGTGCGCTTGCGTCATCGCCAACGCCTCAACCACTTGCCACAAGATCAGCTGGAAAGTGTCATGTGCGAGATGAATGTGATCGAGCAAGTCGGCAACGTGGCCTTGTCCAACGTCATGCAAGACGCTTGGGCGCGCGGCCAAAAAGTGACGATTCACGGCTGGATTTATGGCGTGTCCGACGGTTTGGTGCACGACCTCGATGTGACCATGACTGGCGCCAACGAAGTGGTGGATGTGTTCCGCCGCGCCTTCAAACGCTACCCACGCGGCAGCATGTAAATCCCCGCATCATTTTTAAACCCAGTACAGGAGACACACATGACCACACACGCAGACCCCATCGTCATCGTCAGCGCCGCACGCACGCCCATGGGCGCCTTTCAGGGCGACTTCTCAAGCCTTGCCGCGCACGACTTGGGTGGCGCCGCGATCAAGGCGGCGGTGGAACGTGCGGGCCTTAACTCTCAATTCACGCCCGAGTTGGTCACCGAGGTGTTGTTTGGCAACTGTTTGATGGCCGGTCAAGGCCAAGCGCCTGCGCGTCAAGCCGCGTTCAAAGGCGGTTTGCCCAAGAGCGCTGGCGCCGTCACGCTGTCCAAGATGTGTGGCTCAGGCATGCGCGCAGCCATGTTCGCGCACGACATGTTGATCGCGGGCACGCACGATGTGCTGGTGGCGGGTGGCATGGAGAGCATGACCAACGCGCCCTACCTCATGCTCAAAGGGCGTGGCGGCTACCGCATTGGCCACGACCGCATCTTTGACCACATGATGCTCGACGGTTTGGAAGACGCTTACGAGCCCGGCCGCAGCATGGGCACCTTTGGTGAAGACTGCGCGGCCAAATACAACTTCACCCGCGCTGAGCAAGATGCGTTTGCAACCGCCAGTGTGCAACGTGCCAAAGCCGCCACCGAAAGCGGTGCGTTCGCCGCAGAAATCACGCCCGTCACAGTGAAGACCCGTGCAGGCGAGACCATCGTGTCCATCGACGAAGGCCCAGGAAAAATCAAGCTCGACAAAATTACCTCGCTCAAACCCGCCTTCAAAAAAGACGGCACCATCACGGCGGCCTCTAGCTCGTCCATCAACGACGGCGGCGCAGCCATGGTGTTGATGCGTGAGAGCACCGCCAAGAAGTTGGGTTGCAAACCATTGGCCCGCATCGTCAGCCACGTCACCCATGCGCAAGAACCCGAGTGGTTTGCCACCGCGCCTGTGGGCGCGACGCAAAAGGCCTTGGCCAAAGCCGGCTGGAAAGTGGAAGACGTGGACCTGTGGGAAGTCAACGAAGCCTTTGCCGTGGTGCCCATGGCTTTGATGAAAGAACTCCAGGTGTCGCACGACATCGTCAACGTCAACGGCGGTGCGTGTGCGTTGGGACACCCCATCGGCGCATCGGGCGCCCGCATCATGGTCACGCTCATCCATGCACTCAAAGCACGTGGCCTGAAAAAAGGCTTGGCCACCTTGTGCATTGGTGGCGGCGAAGGTACGGCGGTGGCGTTGGAAATTATCTAAGGACGCACCATGTTGCTCACGCCAGACCAAACCATGATTCGCGACGCTGTGCGTGATTTTGCGCAGCAAGAGCTTTGGCCTAACGCAGCCAAGTGGGACAAAGAACACACCTTTCCGCACGACGTACACAAGGGATTGGCCGCACTCGGCGCCTACGGCATTTGCGTGCCCGAAAACTTGGGTGGCGCGGGTTTGGACTACGCCACACTCGCGGTTGTTTTAGAAGAAATCGCCGCAGGCGACGGCGGCACCAGCACCGCCATCAGCGTGACCAACTGCCCTGTCAACGCCATCCTCATGCGCTACGGCAACGATGCGCAAAAGAAGCAATGGCTCACCCCGTTGGCGCAAGGCCAAATGCTAGGCGTGTTTTGTTTGACCGAGCCGCATGTGGGCTCTGACGCCTCCGCCCTGCGCACCGCCGCCACCAAAGAAGGCGATGCCTACGTCATCAATGGCGTGAAGCAGTTCATCACCAGCGGCAAAAACGGCCATGTGGCCATCGTCATCGCCGTGACCGACAAAGGCGCAGGCAAAAAAGGCATGAGCGCCTTCCTCGTGCCCACCAACGCACCCGGCTACCACGTGGCCCGCTTAGAAGACAAGATCGGCCAACACAGCAGCGACACCGCGCAAATTAACTTTGACCATTGCCGCATTCCTGCTGAGAACTTGATTGGCACGGAGGGCGAGGGCTACAAAATTGCCCTGTCTGCTTTAGAGGGCGGGCGCATCGGCATTGCCGCGCAAAGCATTGGCATGGCGCGCAGCGCGTTTGAAGTGGCCCTGCAATACAGCAAAGAACGCGTGAGCTTTGGCACCGCCATCTTCAACCACCAAGCGGTGGGCTTTCGTTTGGCCGACTGCGCCACGCAACTCGAAGCCGCACGTCAACTCATGTACCACGCCGCCGCTTTGCGCGACGCAGGCTTGCCGTGTTTGAAGGAAGCCGCCATGGCCAAACTCTTTGCCAGCGAAACGGCAGAGAAGGTGTGCAGCGTGGCCATCCAAACCTTGGGTGGCTACGGTGTGGTGAGCGATTTTCCTGTGGAGCGTATCTACCGCGACGTGCGCGTGTGCCAAATTTACGAAGGCACCAGTGACGTACAAAAAATCATCATTCAAAGGGCTTTGGCTTGATATGAACTTCGCACAATCACACATCGCCACGCTGTTGAAGTACGGCGGCATCAGCTTCATCGCGGGCGCGGTGAACCACGGGTTTTTCAGCGAAACCCGCTCCATTTGGACGGCAGGTTTTGGCGTCCTGTTTTATTTGTTGGGGTCGTGGCTAGACATGCGCAACCGCGACGTGAAAAACGTGCGTTGGGCCGACGTGTTGGGCTTTGGTTTGGTGTCGTCGATTGGCTTGGGGTTTTTCACTGGTGGCTTGCAGCACTTTCCCGATTCACCGGATCGCAGTTTGTGGGTCGTGCCCCTTGGCTTTGTGCTGAGTTTGTTTGCCATGTATTTCATGGATTGGCGCGGGCAGTTGCGCGTGCGTGCACTCATCACCTATGGCCTCATCGCCTTTGCGGTGGTGATGGTGGGTTCTGCTGGCGCATGGTCGGTGTTGCAAGGTCAGCCGCCATCCGCACACAGCCATTCACATGGCGATGCGGATGCTGCCGCCGAGCACACACACGATGCGCACACCCACGACGCGCATGCGCACGATACGCCAACAACCAACGATGCAGCTACCCGTACGGTCACCCTCACGATGGATGACCACATGCGCTTCACGCCCGCCAACTGGCAAGCCACATCCGGCGAAACTGTGCGCATTCGGGTGTTCAACAGTGGCCAAGTACGCCATGAGTTTGTGATGGGTACCGAGGCCGAGTTGCAGGCCCATGCCCAAGAGATGAAAAATCCAAGCGCACACCACCACACTGGCGACAACACGCTAAGCCTAGGCGCGGGCGAATCGGGTGAGTTGGTGTGGACCTTCACCGATGCAGGCGTGTTGCACACGGCGTGCTTTGAGCCAGGCCATTACGAAGCGGGCATGCGCGGCACGATTTCTGTGCTGCCTTGAGCCAGGTATGACTGACAACGTCGCCTGCCCTTGCGGACGCACAGAGGCCAAGAAACGCGCCGTCATCTATTCGGATTGCTGCGCTCGTTTCATCGCGCACTTTGATGCCACGCCTGCGCCCGATGCCGAGCACTTGATGCGCTCGCGCTACAGCGCTTTTGTGGGCGAGCGTGCTGATTATTTGTTGGCCACTTGGCACAGCACTACGCGCCCCGCTTCGCTGACGTTTGATGCAGGGGCCAAGTGGCTGGGGTTAGAGGTGCGTGAACACACCGTCACAGGGCCAGACACGTCTGAGGTGGAATTTGTGGCGCGTTACCGCTTGGCTGGCCAAGCGGTGCGCATGCACGAACGCAGCCGCTTTGTGCGAGAAGACGGGCGCTGGTTCTATGTCGATGGCGAGCCACGCGGATAATTTACCCATGACATTTGAAGCTGTATTGTTTGATTGCGATGGCGTGCTGGTCGACAGCGAAGCCATCACCTGTGGTGCTTTGCGTGACATGCTCGATGAGAACGGCTGGCGCTTGAGCTTGGCCGAATGCATGGCCCACTTTGTGGGGCACACCGTGCGTAGCCGTGCGCCCTTGATTGAGGCCAACACAGGCAAGCCCTTGACAGACGCCTTCATGGACGAGTTTTACCGCCGTCGCAACGTGCGCTTAGACAAGGAAATCACCGCCATCGACGGCATTCACGAGGCGGTGCAACACCTGCACGAACGTTGCGAAGGTCGTATTGCCGTGGCCTCAGGGGCAGACCGGTACAAGCTGGAAATGATGTTGCAAAAGGTCGGTTTGCACAGGTTTTTTGAAGGCCGTATTTTCAGCGGCCACGAAATGCCACGCAGCAAACCCCACCCCGATGTGTACTTGGCCGCTGCGGCGCATTTGCAAGTGCTTCCCGCGCGTTGCTTGGTGGTGGAAGACACGCCCGTGGGCATCACGGCAGGTGTGGCCGCAGGCGCGACGGTGTGGGCGTATGCGCCGCCCCTCGCGCCGACGGATGTGCTGACGCAAGCGGGTGCCACGCATCTGTTTGCGCACATGAACGACTTGCGCATTTAAAGCCAAGGGCAAGGGCAGGGTAAAAGGCTGAGCTCACGCGCTGTGCCGAAAGGCTTCGGGCGCTTGCCCCGTCCAATTTTTGAACGCCCGAATAAAACTTTTCTCATTCAAGAACCCCACTTCGGTGGCGATTTGTTTGAGCGGTTTGGCGCTGCGCAGCAGCAGCTCACGCGCGCGTTGCTCGCGCACGCTGTCTTTGAGTTGTTGCAGGCTGGCACCTTCTTCTTGCAGTTGGCGGTGCAGGGTGCGGGGGGACATATTTAGCCACGCCGCCAAGTCATCGGCATTGCGGCTGTGCTCGGGGTGTTGGGCCAAGGTTTGGCGCACCTTCTCGACCAACAGGCGGTCACGCCGGTAGGGGCGCACCGTCAGCAGCAAGGCCCGTTGCAGCATGTGTTGCAGGGCCGCCTCGTCGCGACGCACGGGGAGCGCCAAATAACCTGCGTCAAACTGCAAACAGTTTTCTAGCGTATTGAAATGGGTGGGGCCATCAAACAACACGCGGTAGCTGTCCGCATGCGCAGGTGGGGCAAAGCGCAGGTG
>CANBWY010000072.1 GCA_947373245.1 Comamonadaceae bacterium | reverse complement strand
CGTGAGTTCGTCGTTGTGTGCATTGGGATGCGCGTCATCCGACACATCGGTGTCGAGTGGCAAACCCAGTTTCCACAGCACCAGCCAGGCGGCTTCGTCGGCGGCGTTGGTGGTGCCGTGGCCGAAGGCGACTTTGGCTTGGGTGAGTTGTTCGGCGCTGTGCTGTATTAGCTTGGAAAGATGCATTGTTATTATTTATTCAGCTCAAGTGAGCGGCTAGTGACCATGTAATTTGCGGAGTTAATTCCGCGTTTTCCATGGCTTTAGGCCGAGGTGCGATTTAAATTTTCCAGCACACGGCGGTAAATATTTTTCAAGGGATCCAAATCGGCCACGGCCACGAATTCGTTGATTTTGTGGATGGTGGCGTTGGGGGGCCCGAGCTCAATGACTTGCGGGCAGACTTGTGCGATGAAGCGCCCGTCGCTGGTGCCCCCGGTGGTGGACAGCTCGGTGTCAATGCCTGTCTCATCACGGATGGCGGTTTGCACCGCGCCCACCAAGTCACCCGGTGTGGTGAGGAAGGGCAGGCCGCCTATGGTCCATGTGAGGTCGAAATCTAAGTGGTGTTTTTGCAGCACCGCAGTCAGGCGCTGTTGCAGCTGTTCAGGGGTGGATTCGGTGCAGAAGCGGAAGTTGAAGTCCACCACGCATTCGCTTGGAATGACGTTGCTCGCACCTGTGCCCGCGTGGATGTTGCTCACCTGCCAGCTGGTAGGCGGGAAGAAGTCGTTGCCTTGGTCCCATTCAATCGCCACCAAATCGGCCAGCGCGGGGGCCAGCAGGTGGATGGGGTTTTTGGCGAGTTGCGGGTAGGCAATGTGGCCTTGCACGCCTTTGACGGTGAGTTTGCCGCTCATCGTGCCGCGTCGGCCATTTTTGATCATGTCACCCGTGCGCTGAACGGAAGTGGGTTCGCCCACGATGCACCAGTCCAGTTTTTCGCCGCGTGCGGTGAGGGCTTCGCACACTTTGACAGTGCCATCGAGTGCAGGGCCTTCTTCGTCGCTGGTGAGCAAGAAGGCGATGTTGATGTGGGCATCTGCTTGTGCGGCTGCAAATTCTTCACACGCCACCACCATCGCTGCCAACGACGCTTTCATGTCGCTGGCACCACGGCCAAACAATTTGCCGTCGCGGTGTGTGGGGGTGAAGGGGTCGCTGGTCCATTGGTCAATGGGGCCGGTTGGCACCACATCGGTGTGGCCGGCGAACACCAGTGTTTTTGCATTTGGCTGTGTGCTGCGTTTCACAGCCCACAAGTTGCTCACGCGAAATGTGTCGGGCCCACTGTCGATGCGCTCACACGCAAAACCGAGTGGCAAGAGCCGTGCGGTGATGATGTCCAAACAGCCCGCGTCCTCGGGTGTGACCGACGGGCGCGAGATGAGTTGCTCGGTGAGCTGGAGGGTGCGAGACATCGAAGAGTGCTTTTGAACGAATTAGTCGCGCAACAAGTCGTTGATGCTGGTCTTGGAGCGGGTTTGTGCATCCACGCGCTTGACCACGATGGCGGCATACATGCTGTAAGGCGCGCCGTTGGCTGCCACTTTAGGAATGTTGCCGCTCACGACCACAGAGCCAGAGGCCACGCGACCGTAGCTGATTTCGCCAGTAGCGCGGTCAAAGATGGGGGTCGATTGACCGATGAAGACGCCCATGCCGAGCACGGAGTTTTCTTCGATGATGACGCCTTCCACCACTTCCGAGCGCGCGCCGATGAAGCAGTTGTCTTCAATGATGGTGGGGTTGGCTTGCAAAGGCTCCAACACGCCGCCAATGCCCACGCCGCCAGACAAATGCACGTTCTTGCCAATTTGTGCGCATGAACCCACGGTGGCCCATGTGTCGACCATGGTGCCGCTGTCCACATAAGCGCCGATGTTTACGTAAGAGGGCATCAAAATTGCGCCAGCCGCCACAAAGCTACCGCGACGTGCCACAGCAGGCGGCACCACGCGCACGCCAGCAGCTTTGAGTTCTTCCTCGCTCAGGTTGCCAAACTTGGTGTCCACTTTGTCGTAGAAAGCCAAGTCACCCGATTTGATGATGCTGTTGTCCTTCAAACGGAAGGACAACAACACCGCTTTTTTCAGCCATTGGTGCACCGTCCATTGACCCACTGCTTCGCGGGTGGCCACGCGCAGACGACCTGCGTTCAATTCAACGATCACGTGTTCAACCGCATCGCGCACTTCTTGTGTGGCGTTGTCCATGCTGATGTTGGCGCGGTTGTCCCAAGCGTTGTCGATGATGTGTTGCAGTTGGTGTTGAGCCATGGTTGTCTTCTCTTCGTAGAAATTTAGGAGTTGAAATTTTTGATGAACGCCACGATGCGTTGCGCAGCTTCTAGGCATTCGGCGGTTTCTGCCACCAAGGCCATGCGGATGCGACCGGCGCCGGGGTTGAAACCTTCTGCCTGGCCCATGTGATGCCCCTCACGGGCCAAGTAGCTGCCCGGCAGTACCGTCACATTGTATTGAGCCAGCAAATCCCTTGCGAAAGCCACGTCATCGCGCACCCCGTCACGTTGAGGGACGGCGGCCCAGAGGTAAAAACCAGCATCGGGCAAGCGCACATCCATCACCTCGGCCAGCAGCGGCGTGACAGCCGCAAACTTTTGCCGGTATTGCTCGCGGTTGGCCACCACATGCGCCTCGTCGTCCCACGCCGCGATGCTGGCCGCTTGCACCATACCGCTCATGGCGCTGCCGTGGTAGGTGCGGTAGAGCAAGAACTGTTTGAGAATGTTGGCGTCGCCCGCCACAAAACCGCTGCGCATGCCCGGTACATTGCTGCGCTTGGACAAGCTGGTGAAGGCCACCAGGTTTTTAAAATCGGTGCGTCCCAGTTTGTTGGCGGCTTCGAGGCCGCCCAAAGGCGCTTCTTCGCGGAAATAGATTTCGCTGTAGCACTCGTCGCTGGCAATCACAAAACCGTATTGGTCGCTCAGCGCAAACAGCTTTTCCCAGTCGCTCATCGGCATCACCGCGCCGGTGGGGTTGCCGGGTGAGCACACAAACAGCAGCTGTGTTTGAGCCCACACGTCGGCAGGCACCGTGTCCCAGTTGACGTTGAAGTTCAAGGCGGGGTCGCTGGGGGCGTAATACGTCTTGGCCCCAGCCAGCAACGCCGCGCCTTCGTAGATTTGATAGAACGGGTTGGGGCACACCACCACGGCTTCTAGGCGGTTGCCCTTTTTATCTGTCTTGGTCGGATCAATCACTGTTTGTGCGAACGCAAACAGCGCTTCACGCGAACCGTTCACGGGCAGCACTTGCGTGGCGGCGTCGAGCTGGATGCCGTAGCGGCGCTGCACCCAATTGACGCACGAGGCGCGCAGCGACGGCAAGCCCGCAGTGGCCGGGTAGGCTGCGAGCTGGCTTGTGGCGCTTGCCAAAGCGTCGAGCACCAGTTGCGGCGTGGCGTGGCGCGGCTCGCCAATGCCTAGGCTGATGGGCGTGTACGCAGGGTTGGGGGTGACGGTGGCGAAAAGTTGTTTCAGCCGCTCAAAAGGATAGGGCTGCAGACTCGAAAGAAGGGGATTCATGGCTGCTATTATCCCCTCGCTCTGTTCTCAAAATAATTGCTATGCCCACCACCCCCTTGCTAGATCTGACCCGTGCCAAAGAGTTCGCTTTTGAGGCCGACCAGTTGCGCGAGTTGGTGGCCACATTTGAGCAAAGCTTGGCACAAGAAATGGATGTCATCCAAACCGGCTTGGCCCGTGGCGAGGCCTTGAAGGTCGAGCACGCCCTGCATGCGCTGAAGGGCTTTATGCCTTTGTTTGCGGTCGAGCCCTTGGCGCAAACCGTGACCGATCTGTACAAAACCAGCCGCGAGCAGCCGCTGACAGTCACTGAACATGCTTTTACTGCTTTGGTACCCAGTTTGGTGATCTTGTTGGGCGAAGTTCGCGCGTTGCTCGCCGCTTTATGATGCACCCTCTGCTAGAGAGGTTTTTCGGTGCGTCTGAATTCAATTAAGTTATCGGGTTTCAAGTCCTTCGCGGAACCCACCAATTTCTTGCTGCCCGGCCAATTGGTCGGCGTGGTGGGCCCCAACGGGTGCGGCAAATCCAACATCATGGATGCCGTGCGCTGGGTGTTGGGCGAATCCAAAGCCAGCGAACTGCGTGGCGAGTCCATGCAAGACGTGATTTTTAATGGCACGACCACCCGCAAAGCGGCCAGCCGCTCCAGCGTGGAGCTGGTGTTTGAAAACGCGGACCACCGCGCCGGTGGCCAATGGAGCCAGTTTCCAGAAATCGCGGTCAAGCGTGTGCTGACACGTGATGGTGGTTCTAGCTACTACATCAACAACCAGCCCGTGCGTCGCCGTGACGTGCAAGACGTGTTCTTAGGCACCGGCCTCGGCCCACGCGCCTACGCCATCATTGGCCAGGGCACCATCAGCCGCATCATTGAATCTAAGCCTGAAGAACTGCGTTTGTTCTTGGAGGAGGCTGCGGGCGTTTCGAAATACAAAGAACGCCGCCGCGAGACCGAAAACCGTCTGAGCGACACCCGCGAAAACTTAACGCGCGTGGAAGACATCTTGCGCGAATTGAACGCCAACTTAGAGAAGCTCGAAAAACAAGCCGAAGTGGCCCAGCGCTACCACGCGCTCAATGCCGATGTGACCTTGAAGCAGCACCAGCTGTGGTTCTTGCGCCGTGCCGAGGCCGAAGCCGACCAAGTGGGCATCAAAACCCAAGCCGACAAAGCCGTGAACGATCTTGAGTCGCGCATTGCAGATTTGCGCCACATCGAGGCCGACTTAGAAACCGTACGACAAGCGCACTATGGCGCTGGCGACCAAGTGAACCAAGCCCAAGGCGCTTTGTATGAAGCCAGTGCCGAAGTGGGCCGTTTGGAAGCCGAAATTCGCTTTGTGGTGGAAGGGCGCCAACGCGCCGAAGCCCGCCTGATTCAAATCAAAGAACAAACCGCGCATTGGGCCGCACAGTCCGAAACCGCGCACCAAGAGATTGAAAACTTGGCCTCGATGGCCATGGACGGCGAAGAAAAAGCCATCATGTTGGCCGCACAAGTGGAAGAGCAAGCCATGCAGCTGCCCGAGTTGGAAGACGCTTTGCGTGTCGCCCAACAGCGCAGCAATGAGCAACGCGCGAGCGTGGCCCAAGTGCAGCAGCAAATTCAAGTGTTGGCAGCGGACCAACGCAACATCGAAGAACAAAGCCGCAGCCTCAATGCCCGCCAAGAGCGCCTGAGCGCCGATAAAAATGCGTTGGCTGCACCCGATGAAGCGCGCCTGAACAACCTCAAAGAGCAACTCCAAGAAGCGCAAACCCAAGCCGAAGTGACGGCTGCGCAATTGGAAGAGTTGCAAGCCAACGTGCCCGTACTCGATGACGCACGTCGTGCGGCCCAACAAGGGGTGAACGCCGAGCAAGCCAAGCAAGCCGATATTTCGGCGCGTTTGGAAGCGCTGAAAGCCTTGCAAGAAAAAGTGCAAACCGACGACAAGCTCAAGCCTTGGCTCGCCAAGCACGGCTTGGACGGTTTACAAGCGTTGTGGAGTCGCATTCACATTGAAGCGGGTTGGGAAAACGCTTTGGAAGCCGCTTTGCGCGAACGCATGGCCTCGCTCGAAGTCAGCCGCTTGGACATCGTGCGTGCCTTTCAAACCGATGCACCGCCTGCCAAGCTTGCGTTCTACACTGCGCCAAGTGCTGCGACCTCCGACGCGCACAGCGCGTTGCCTCGCTTATCAGACCTGTTGCGTTTGAACGATGCAGGCCAAAAGGCCTTGTTGACTGACTGGCTCAATGGCTGCTTCACAGCCCCCAACCTCGACGACGCCTTAGCCAAGCGCAGCAGCTTGGCAGCCGGGCAAGTCATTTACGTGCCCAGCGGCCACGCCATCAGCGCACACAGCGTGAGCTTTTACGCGCAAGACAACGCGCAGTCGGGCTTGTTGGCCCGTGCCCAAGAAATTGAAAACCTCGACAAGAGCAGCAAAGCACAAGCCTTTATCTCTGACGAAGCCCGCAACACCTTGGTGCGTGCAGAGGCCGCTTACAGCGAATCGTCGCAACGCTTGGTGCGCATTCGCTCGGAAGCCACCGCGGCACAAACCTCGGCCCACGCGCTGCAAGTCGAAACCCTGCGCCTGAGCCAATTGGCTGAGCAAACCCGCGCACGCAGCGAGCAAATCAGTGGTGATTTGTCCGAGGTCGAAGCGCAGCTGGCCGATTTGCAAGAGCGTCGTGTCACAGCAGAAGCCCGCTTTGAAGAGTTGGACATGCAATTGGCGGATAGCCAAGAGCGTCATGCGCAACTCGACGATGCGGTCATCAACGCCGAACGCCGTTTGAACGACAGCCGCGAGCAACAACGCAGCTTGGAGCGTCAAGCCCAAGAAGCTCAGTTCTCACAACGCAGCTTGGCCACGCGCGAAGCCGAACTCAAACGCATCATCGACACAGCCACGCAACAAGCCTCCTCGGTCGCCACCGAAGAACAACGTGTGCAAGAAGACCTCACGCGTTTGAACGATGCCGCAGCCCAAGCCGGTTTGCAAAACGCCTTGGACATCAAGATGGCGCGCGAAGCAGACTTGGGGGCCAAACGCAGCGCATACGACGACCTCACCACCAAACTGCGTGCCAGCGACGAACGCCGCTTGCAGCTAGAGCGTGAACTGGAGCCTTTGCGCCAACGCATCACAGACTTCCAGCTCAAAGAGCAAGCCGCGCGCTTGGGTCTGGAGCAATACACACAACTGCTGGCCGATGCCGAGGCCGACCTCGAAGCCGTATCGGCCTCCATTCTTGCCAACAACGTGCGCTTGGGTGGTTTGCAAGGCGAGATTGACCGCCTTCACCGCGACATCACCGCTTTGGGGGCTGTGAACTTGGCTGCCTTGGACGAGTTGGCCAGTGCCAGCGAGCGTAAGCATTTCTTGGATGCCCAAACCAAAGACTTGACCGACGCCATGAACACGCTGGAAGACGCCATTCGCAAGATCGACGGTGAAACCCGTGAGCTGCTGGGCGGCACCTTCAAGATCGTCAACGAGCACTTTGGTCGCATGTTTCCCGAGCTGTTCGGCGGCGGCAATGCGCGCTTGGTGATGACGGGCGATGAAATTTTGGATGCCGGCGTGCAAGTGCTGGCCCAGCCACCTGGCAAAAAGAACCAAACCATTCACTTGCTGTCGGGCGGCGAAAAAGCGCTGACGGCGATTGCCTTGGTGTTTGCGATCTTTCAACTCAACCCAGCGCCGTTTTGTTTGCTGGACGAAGTGGACGCGCCCTTGGACGACGCCAATACCGAGCGCTACGCCAAGTTGGTGTCGAGCATGTCCAAAGAGACCCAATTCCTTTTTATCTCGCACAACAAAATCGCGATGGAAATGGCCGAGCAACTCATTGGCGTGACCATGCAAGAACAAGGCGTTTCTCGCATCGTCGCCGTGGACATGGAGTCCGCAGTTTCCTTGGCCGACGCCGTTTGATTTCAGACTAAAAACATGAGCACTCTTCAAATTGGTTTAGCGATTGCTGGCGGCGTGGTGCTGGCCGGCGTGGTGGCACACAGCACGTGGACCTCGCGCAGAAACAAGCCCCGTCAGGCACAACCCCTGGCACAACACGACGCTGTCGAGCCCACAGGCTTCTCGCTTGACAATCGCCAAGCGCAAGAGCCTTCGTTTGACTCGGCGCCTGCACGGGATGCAGACCACACGACAGAACCCACCACCACGCCCTTGGCGCCCGCTTATACAACCAGCGGCAGCCTCGACCCCGTGACTGACCTGGCGCGCAGCATGATGGAAGAGGCCACCGCCCATGCGCAACGTGTGCCCGATGAGGCCGAACTGGCGCGCATTGCGCAGAGCCAAGCCGCAGCCGCTAAAGTGGCCGCGCAACAAGCGGCACAAGTGCCGCCAGTGCCACCCGCTTCGCCAATCTCGGCGATGAAACCTGCTGTGGCGCAGGTGATGGGCAACGCAGCGTCCGAGTTGCCTCAGCTCGAAAAACGCCCCGCCTTGGACGCCTTGATTGATGTCATCGCAGCCGTTGAAATTGATGCCCCCATTTCTGGCGAAGCGGCCTTGTCGGCCATGCCCGTCACACGGCGCGTGGGCAGCAAACTGTTTAACGTTGAAGGTTTGAATGCCCAAACGGGCTTGTGGGAGCAACCGCGCACCCAGCAGCGCTACAGCGCCTTCCAAACCGGCGTGCAATTGGCCAACCGCACCGGCCCCTTGAACGAAATTGAATTCTCTGAGTTCGTTGGCAAGACCCAAGCTTTCGCCGATGCCATCAACGCGGCGCCTGAATTTCCTGACATGCTCGAAGAAGTGGGCCGTGCCCGCGAGCTCGACAACTTTGCCAGCGCCCACGACGCGCAATTGAGCTTCACCTTGAAAGCCACCCAAGCTGCTTGGAGCCCCGGCTACGTGCAGCAAAACGCTGCGCGCTTGGGCTTCATCGCGGGTGTGTTGCCGGGCCGCATGGTGGTGCCAGCCCCCACGCTGGGTTTGCCACCCATTTTGGGCTTGACCTTTGACACACAAGCCGCCATGTCGGAGGACCCCACACAGTCCGCCATTTACGAACTCGCTTTGTCACTCGACGTGCCCCAGGTGGACCGCAAAGAAGAACCCTATGCCCGCATGATCCAAACCGCGCACGAATTGGCGCGCGTGATGGATGGCGCGATCACCGATGACAACGGTCAGCCTTTGTCTGAAAATGCCATCGGTTCGATTGCCCGCGACCTGCT
>CANBWY010000071.1 GCA_947373245.1 Comamonadaceae bacterium | reverse complement strand
AACGGTATTGCCGACTTGAACATTGGCGTCACTGTGACGGATCCGGCCAATCCTGCACCCTTGCCCATGCTCAAAATTGACGAGCCCACATTGACCATGAACTTCTGCGTGAACACCAGCCCCTTGGCCGGTCGTGAAGGCAAGTACGTCACCAGCCGTCAAATCTGGGACCGTCTGCAAAAAGAACTGCAGCACAACGTGGCTTTGCGCGTCAAAGAGACCGACGAAGAAGGTATCTTCGAAGTCATGGGTCGCGGCGAATTGCACTTGACCATCTTGCTGGAAAACATGCGCCGTGAAGGCTACGAGCTGGCTGTGTCTAAGCCACGCGTGGTGTTCCGTGACATCGACGGTGTGCGTCACGAGCCGATCGAGATGGTGACTGCTGACATCGAAGAAACCCATCAAGGCGGCGTCATGCAAGCTTTGGGCGAGCGCAAAGGCGAACTCGTGAACATGGAACCCGATGGCCGTGGTCGCGTGCGTTTGGAATACCGCATTCCTGCGCGTGGTTTGATTGGTTTCACCAACGAGTTCTTGAACTTGACCCGTGGTTCCGGTTTGATCTCCAACATCTTTGACAGCTACGAGCCACACAAGGGTGACATTGGTGGCCGTAAAAACGGCGTGCTGATTTCCATGGATGACGGTGAAATTTTCACTTACGCCTTGGGTAAATTGGACGACCGTGGCCGTATGTTTGTGAAAGCGAATGACCCGGTTTACGAAGGCATGATTGTGGGTATCCACAGCCGTGACAACGACTTGGTGGTCAACGCCACACGTACCAAACAGCTGACCAACTTCCGCGTGTCTGGCAAAGAAGATGCGATCAAGATCACGCCTCCGATTGACCTCACACTCGAATACGGTGTGGAATTCATCGAGGACGACGAATTGGTCGAAATCACACCGAAGAGCGTGCGTCTGCGCAAACGCTTCTTGACTGAAAGCGAACGCAAGCGCAACAAGTAATTCACTTGTGTTGCACGAAAAGCCGAGGTTTTGACCTCGGCTTTTTTACATGTCACGACGCCGACAAATAGTCAAATTAGGAGCGCACCTGTATGTCCACTTACACCCCTGATGTTCATTCTGAACGCGTGGGCCACTTAGGCCTCATCACGCTCAACCGACCCAAGGCCTTGAACGCTTTGTCGTTGGCCATGGTGCGTGAGTTGCGCCACGTGTTGCAGCAGTGGCAAGACGATGCACAGGTGCGGGCGGTGGTGGTGCGCGGCAGCAACAAAGAGGGGCCCTTCGGGGCTTTTTGTGCAGGCGGCGATATTCGCTATTTCCACCAAGCGGCGCTGAGTGGCGACTTCACGCTCGATGATTTCTTCACGGAGGAATACAGCCTCAACCACTTGATTCAAAACTACCGCAAGCCCTACATCGCGCTGATGGATGGCATTGTGATGGGCGGCGGCATGGGCATCAGCCAAGGCGCCGCTTTGCGTGTGGTGACCGAACATACCAAGATGGCCATGCCTGAGACGCACATTGGTTTGTTCCCGGATGTGGGCGGTGGTTACTTCTTGAGCCGTTGCCCAGGCCACCTCGGCGAATACTTGGCGCTGACCGGCCATGTGATGCGCGGTGGCGAGTCTTTGCATGTGGGCTTGGCCGATGTGTGCGTGGACGCAGCGGCTTTGCCCGCTTTATGGGACGGCTTGCGCCAGCAAGAATGGGCGAGTGGCGAGGCGGTGGTGGCGTGGGTGCGCGCGCAAAGCCAAGTGGCCACAACACACGCTTTGGCGGTGACACCCAAATGGCTGAATGCGCCGATAGACGCGGTGTTTGGTTTGGCCACGGTGGCTGAAATAGAGCAGGCCTTGCAAGGCCAAGATGACTGGTCTGTGCAAACGCGCAAAGCCTTGCACCACCAATCCCCATTGATGCTGTGCGTCACGCTAGAGCAAATTCGCCGAGGACGCCACATGTGCTTGGCCGATGACTTGCGCATGGAGCGCGACATGGTGCGCCATTGCTTCCAAACCGATCATTTGTCACGTCGTGGCGTGCACAGCGAAACGGTGGAGGGCATTCGTGCCTTAGCCGTCGACAAAGACCATACGCCGAAGTGGCAGCCCGCACGCATTGCCGATGTGACGCCCGAGATGGTGTTGCCGTTTTTCACAAGCCCGTGGCCTGAGGCTGCGCATCCTTTGCGCGATTTGCGCGATTGACGTTAGCGCGGCAGCGTGTGCAGCGGAATGTCTTGGCGGCTGGCCAACTTGTCGAGTTGTTGGCGCGTTTGCGTGGCCAAGAATTGAGCGATGGCCGCGTGGGTGCTGCGCTTGTGCATCTGTGTCGCTGCTTGCTCGGGCAAGCCAGCAGCTGCACACAAGCGAATGGCAAAGTGCGGCTCTAGTGCCGCCAAGGCCACACGTCCGTTTTTGCAGGCGTAAACCTTGTAACCCGCATGTGCGCCGCCCACATCGCCGTTCGGCGCGGTTAGGCCCCACGTGCGTGGCAGCGCAAGGTAAGCCGATGCCTCGCTCAAAGCCACTTCATGGAACACGCCTTTGCCTTGGGCACGTCCTGGGCGTTGGCGCATCAGCAGCGCTTGCAACACGGCTTCTGTGGTGAACAGCGAGCCGCCCATATCCGCATACAAACTCGCAGGCATGTCTAAGCCGTTCACCAAGCCACTGTCGGCTTGGTAGGTCAGGTCGTGGCCGGCTTCTTCGGCACGTGCGCCCGGCGCGCCCACGATGCTCACCACGCACAGGGCGGGGTAGCGCTTGTGCAGTTCTTTCCACGCGAGGCCCAGCTTCACCAAAGCAGAAGGGCGAAAGGAGGTGATGAGCACATCGGTTTGCACCAGTTGCTTGTGCAGGGCCGCTTGTCCGCGCTCAGACTTCAAATCGGCTTGCACCACCTTGAGGCCCGCGTGCATCACCGCGTAGGCCGCAGGTTTGTAAACGCCCATCGGGTCAGCGGTCGACATGCCCACAGCCGCGAGGGGTTCGAGCTTGGTGCACTTGGCACCCATGGCTTGCAAACGCATCACAGCGGCGGGGCCAGGCAAGTTGAGCGCGAGGGTGAGAATGCGCACCCCTTTGAGGGGGGCGATTGGTTTTGATGTGCTGTGAGAGGCGGTCATGCCGCCATTATCGAGGCACGCTGACGGGCTCTACGCCGGTTTTGCGAATCACGTCGGCCACTTCGGGCGATTGGAAAAAGCGAATCAATTGCTTCGCCGTGTCTTGCTCGGTGGAGCCTTCCACCAAGCCCGCAGAAAAGAAAATGGTTTGCTGAACGGCCTCAGGCAAGGTGCCCACGAAGTCGAGTTCTTTGAAGTAAATCAGCTCGCTCACCTGTTGGAAGCCCAGCTCGGCGTCACCGCGTGCCACCACCGCGCCCACGCGTTCGCTCATGATTTTCTTGGCCGTGTCTTTGAGTTGCTCTGCCACGCCGAGTTTGGGGAACAGCTCGGTCGACAAATACGTGCCACTCGCACTGGCCGAGTAGGCAATGGATTTGGCGTTGAGCAAGGTTTGCTTCAACGCTTCGACGGTGCTGATGTCGGGCTTAGGCGTGCCTTTACGCACCGCGACGCCAATTTGCGAGCGCACCAAATCCACACGGCTGCCCTTGATCACGTTGCCGTTTTTCACCAAGGCCTCTAAGCCGCCATCGGACAAGATGACCAAATCAAACTTCTCGCCACGCGAAAAACGTGTGGGGATGGAGTCAGGCGCGTTGCCCACCGAGGCACCAAATGCGCTGATGACTTTGTGGCCGGTTTGTTTTTCAAACACGGGCACGAGTTGTTTGTAGGCTTCGGTGAAAGCGCCGGAGGTGATGACGCGGATTTCAGCGGCTTGTGTGGCTTGTGAGGCGACTAAAAATAAGCCAAGTCCAGCGAGGACGAGGCGGCGGGTGATGTTGTGGTGTGCAAATGTCATGTGTTGTCTCCTTTAATTTTTTGTTTATTCGCCCGTGATCTTGCGCTCGCGAATCACGCGACCCCAAGTCGCCGATTCTTTGGCGATGTATTTGGCCAATTCATCGCGTGTGCCGGGTTGGGGGGTGAGGCCGTGGCTGTTGAGTTGGTCCACCACATCGGGCGACTTCAACACTTTCACCAATTCAGTATTCCAGCGGTCTAGTGTGGCCGTTGGCACTTTGGAGGAGGCCACAAAGGCGTACCAGTTGGTGGCGCTGAACCCGGGGTAGCCCGACTCGGCGATGGTGGGGATTTTGGGCAAAGACTTCAGGCGCTGAGCACCCGTGCTGGCCAAGGGAATGAGCTTGCCATTGTCGATGTAGGCCTGTGAGGTGGAATAGGTCGAAAAGTAAGCCGCGACACGGCCACCCAACAAATCTTGCAGTGCAGGCGCGCCGCCTTTGTAGGGCACGTGCACCGTCTCGATGCCGGCCATGTCGTCGAGCAATTCACCCGCGAGGTGAGAGGCTGAACCGGGGCCCGTGGAGGCGTAGTCCAGTTTCTTGGGGTTCTTTTTGGCGTAAGCGATGTAATCGGCAAAGGTTTTGATGCCTGTGCCTTCATAGACCACCAGCACGTTGGGAAAGTTCACGCCCATGGTGATGGGCGCGAGGTCTTTGACGGGGTCATAGGGCAACTTCATCATGTGCGGCGCAATGGTGAGGGGGCCGACCGAGCCAAACAAGAGGGTGCTGCCATCGGTGGGGCCGTTGGCTGCGAACTGGTGCGCAATGTTGCCACCAGCGCCGCCCCGGTTGTCGATGACGACTGAGGCGCCAATGTTTTCACCAAGTTTCCTGGCAATGATGCGTGCCGCTGTGTCCGCAGCGCCGCCCGCAGCAAAGCCCACCACCAGGGTGATGGTTTTCTTAGGCGGAAACTCTTGGGCGTGAGCGGAAACCGTTGACAGACCCAGCGCCATCAAGGCACAGGTGTGGAGGAAGTTACGTTTTTTCATGTTTGTGTCCCTTTTAAATTATTCACCGCCCACACCGAGTGGGTTAGGTTGTCGTTTTTCTACGGCAAAGCGCAGCAAGGCTGCCGTTCTAAAAATACCGTGTGCAAACTTGCCATAGGGCAGGGTGGCAAACAAGGCCATCACCACACCCAAATGGATGGCCAGCAAAGCGGGTAGCGCCACGCTACCACGCCCCAGCCACAAAGCGAGGCCACTCAAACTGGTGAAAAACAGCAGGGCGATGAAGCCCAAGTCCATGGGCTTTTGCGCCGCGTCGCCGTGCAGCGGGTGGCGTTGCAGGTTGAGTTTGAAAAGGCTCGCGGTACCGAGCAACAAACTCACACCACCGACGGCGCCCAAGAGTTTGGGCAAGCTGGAAAGGTCATAGGGCGCGACCCATCCAAACACGTAGTGGTAGAGCGTGGCCAAGCTCGTGGCTGCAAAACAAAGCATGAAGCCGTAGAACGTGAGGTGGTGTGCTCGGCGACGCGACAGCGTGAAAGCATCGTCTTCGTTGTTGCAGCCTTCGCCGTGGCCGCCGTCCAAATACGTCAAGCGCAACACATCTTGCGTGGCTTCGTTGGCAGCGGGGGGCGTGAGGGCTGCACCGCTGGTGGCAGGGGTGATGTCGCGCCAGAAGCGTCGCACGCCCAGGCTCAAAGCCAAGGCCGCAAACAAGAACACAGGCGCGAACAAGCTCACCAACAAGTTGTGCGGGAACACCTTGTAAAAGTTGTCTTGCAAGTTGTCAGCGAGCAAGGTGCCGTTGATTTGCAAGGTGAGCAGCAAGAACAAAGACAAACCCGCAGCCAAGGCCAATGACAAGGTCAGGCCGTTGCGTTGGTAGAGCACGCCCAAGGCGGGGGGCCAAGCGTAGTCGGCATAGGTTTGGCCGCGTACTTGCGCCATGGCTTGCGGCACGTTGACGGCAAACGCATGTGGCGGTGCGTATTGGCAGGCGTGCAAACACGCGCCGCAGTTGTGGCACAAGTTGGCCAAGTAATGGATGTCCGCTTTGCCAAACTCAAGCCGTTGGGTCATGGCTGGGAACATGGCGCAAAACCCTTCGCAATAGCGGCAGGCATTGCAAATTTGCAGTTGTCGCGCGACTTCGGTTTCAGGCGCCGACAGCACCACGTCGCCACTGGCCAAGGCGCGTGCATCGCGGGTGAGTGCCTCAAGCGTTTGCATACTTCGCTCCTTGCAACGCCAAAGCCGCTTTGGCTGCTTGCGTGCCAGCGATGCGGCCAAACGCCGTGCCTATCGACATGCCCACACCGGCGGTGTAGCCCTTGCCCAAGACGTTGCCAGACATCATTTCGCCCGCCACAAACAAGTTGTCACTGGGGGTGTCGTTGAAGCGAACAGCGGCTGTGTCATCGGTCTTGAGGCCTAGGTAAGTGAAGGTGATGCCGGGGCGCAAGGCGTAGCCATAAAAAGGCCCCGTGTCGATGGGGCGCGCCCAATGGGTTTTGGCGGGCGCCACGCCTTCGGTGTGGCAGTCGTCTAAGCGGGTGTGGTCAAACGTGCCCTCTTTGCAGGCGTTGTTGTAGTCGTTGAGTGTGTGCATGAAGCTGTCCACAGGCAAGCCGAGTTTTTGTGCCAACTCTGGCAAGGTGTTGGCTTGCACGCCGGGGAAGACGGGGGGCATGAAGCGGCCAATGGCTTTGGCATCAATGATGGAGTAGCCAATTTGCCTTGGCTGCTGCGCCACCAAGCGGCCCCAAATGGCGTAGCGCTTGGGCCAAAAATCTTCGCCTTCGTCGTAGAAACGTTGGCCATCGCGGTTGACCACCACGCCCAGCGACACGCAATCAATGCGGGTGCAAATGCCGCCGTCGTACAGCGGTGCGCGCGCATCAATCGCCACCATGTGCGCTTGGGTTGGGTCGCCAATGCGGTCAGCGCCATGCGCCAACAGGTGTTTGAGCAACACGCCTTGGTTGTATTGCGTGCCACGGATAAGGAAGTTGTCGGCAGGCCACTCGCCACGTTCGTTCTGGCCCCAAGCTTCGCGCAACCATTCGCGGTTGGACTCGAAACCGCCTGCGGCCAAGACACAGGTTTTAGCTGTGATGCGTTCACCGTTCACGTAGGCGGCCACGAAGCGGCCATCTTGAATGTCTAGCTTATCTACCGGCGCGTTGTAGCGAATTTGAACCCCTAGCTTTTCGGCGCTGCGGTAATACGCGTTGACCAAGGCTTTGCCGCCGCCCATGAAAAAAGCATTGGTGCGCGCCACATGCAAAGCACCGGAGAGCGGGGGCTGAAAGTGCACACCGTGTTTGCGCATCCAGTCACGACAAGTCGATGATTCGCGAATCACCAAACGGGCCAATTTTTCGTTGGTGAGGCCGCCTGTCACTTTGAGCAAGTCTTGCCAATACTCTTCTTCAGGATAAGCCTCGATCAGCACGTCTTGCGGCGCATCGTGCATGCAGCGCAGGTTGCGGGTGTGACCAGAGTTGCCGCCGCGCCATTCGCGTGGGGCGGCTTCAAGTAATAAAACGGAGGCGCCAGCTTCGGCTGCCATCAAAGCGGCACAAAGGGCGGCATTGCCACCACCGATCACCAACACGTCGGCTTGGTTTGCACTTTCTTTTTCTGTCATGCCTTAGAGTGTCTGTGTAAACAGTTATGTTGAGAAGTGCAATATCGGATCTGATTATTTCGTTTTTCGCATCAATCGCACCTTGGGTGCTTTGGACTTGAGGTGCTCGTTTTGAATCAGCTCAAAGAACGCTTGCGCCGCTGGCGAGAGGCTGGTGTTCTTGTGACGTAGCAAAGCCACCTTGCGTTTCACCACGGGGCCGGTCAGGGTGATTTTTCGCACATGCACGCGGTCGCCATCTTGCAGCGTGGAGGAGGGCAGGATCGCACAGCCTACGCCTGCCGCGACCAAGTTGATGGCCGTGGCGTGATGCTGGACCTCGTAATTGCCGTTAAGCCGTATGCCGTGTTTGGCCAGTTGGTAATCCATGAACACACGTGTGGCCATGAAGTTGCTGACCACAATCAAATCGGCTTCGCGCATGTCAGCCCAAGTCACCGCGTCTTTGGCTTGCAAAGGATGGCTGTCGCGGCAGATGAAGACCAAGGGGTCGTCAAACAAAGGCGTCTCGATCAAGTCAGGGTGCGATTCGCCATTCACTGCAATGCCAATTTCGGCCTGGTGGTTGAGCACAGCTTGGCGCACTTCGTAAGAGGCAGCGTCGAGCAAGCGAATGCGGTTGCCCGGGCACACATCGGCATATTGGCGAATCAGCTGAGGCAACATGTGTGCCGCCATGCTGGGCACACAGGCCAAGGTGAAGTTGCCTTTGGCGTGCTGCGACATGTCTTTGAGGCGGCCCACGGCAGAGGTCATCTCATTCACGATGGCGCGGGCTTGCGGTAAAAAGTCACGCCCAACCGCCGTCATCTCCACACGACGCGTGGTGCGGTCGAGCAACTTCAAACCCAAATAGGCTTCGAGTTTTTGCACCCGGCGGGTGAGTGCGGTTTGCGTGATGTGCAGTTGATCCGCCGCTTTGTTGAAGCCGCCTAGCTCTGCTGTCACCACGAATGCTTGTATGCCGTCAAAATCAATTTTCACGAGCTCGATTGTGAATCAACACGCCCGTTAGACTTTCGTGCGGGTGCCGCGAGAAACGGCCCATTTGCGAGTTACAATAATCGAATCGGGGCGTAGCGCAGCCTGGTAGCGCATCTGGTTTGGGACCAGAGGGTCGTAGGTTCGAATCCTATCGCCCCGACCATAAAAGTAAAAAAGGCCTCGTTTTGCGAGGCCTTTTTTCATTTCTGTCCGTAGCTCAGTTGGATAGAGCAACAACCTTCTAAGTTGTGGGTCACAGGTTCGATTCCTGTCGGACAGGCCAAGTTTTTCAGCGATTCAATTGAACAACCAATCTGGGTTCAAAGCCACATAGCAGTTCTTTTCGCCCAGCAATTGACCGTCTGGGTTCACGCAAAAAGAGCTGC
>CANBWY010000070.1 GCA_947373245.1 Comamonadaceae bacterium | reverse complement strand
GACTTTGTCACGCTGTCTGCCGCATCGGGCGCGTTTGCAGGGGTGAGCTACAGCGGTTTTGTCAACAACGAAAACACCACCACGGCAGGGCTGACCGGCACGTTGAATATTTCGCGTCCAGCGGGCAATTCGGCGGGTACCTATGCGTTAACGCCCAGTGGTTTGTCAGCCAACAACTACCGCATTACCTATCGGACCGGCACCTACACCATCGTGCCCGCACAAAAGCTGATCGTTCGCGTCAACGATGGCACCAGCGTGTATGGCGATGCCAGCACCTTCAATGTGACGAGCGTGTCGTATTTGATGCCCGACAACGTGACCATCACCAACCTCACGCCTAGCCTGACCTTGAGCAACGGCATTTATTCGGTGAATGACGGTGTGGGCGGCACGGCGAGCTTCAAGCTGGGGCTAAGCAATGCCACGCTCAGTGGCTCTAACAACACAGTGGTGGGCTTGTGGAATGTGGGCTACAACAACCTGAGCACGGGTGGGGGCAACTTCAACGGCGTGACGGTGGCGGGCACACAAACCATCACCAAGCGCGACTTGAACATCACCTTCGCAGCTGACAACAAGGTGTATGACGGCAATACCCAAGCGACCTTCAACCTCACCACCAATCGGATCGCTGGTGACGCACTGACGCTCTCTACCGATGCCCTAGGTGCGTTTGCCAACAAGAACGCAGCCAATGGCACGGCGGTGACGCTGGGCAACATCACCATCGCAGGCGCAGATATGGGCAACTACAACTTGCTGAACAACACGGTGTCGACCACGGCCAACATCACACCCAAATCGCTCGCCTTGAGCGGACTGACCGTCAGCAACAAGGTCTATGACGCCACCACCACAGCTTTTGTGTCGTCGTTTGGCAGTTTGAACGGCTTGGTGGGTTTTGACGATGTGCAGCTCAACACCAGTGCAGCGCTGGGCGTGTTTAGCGACAAAAATGTAGCCAATAACAAAAATGTGACTGTCTCTGGGGTGCTGCTCAATGGCTTGGATGCCAACAACTACCTGGTCAGCAACGCCACCACAATAGCCAACATCACGGCCAAGGCATTGACGGTTTCGGGTTTGTCCGTGGCAACCAGCAAGGTGTACGACGGCACCAATTTGGCCGCACCTTTGGGCATGGCCAATTTGCAAGCCACCTCAGCAGCGGGCACCGGCACTGGTGTAGATGGCAAGCCTTACAGCGGTGATGGCATCACCGTCACGGGCACACCTGTTGGCACATACAACAGCAAGGATGTGGCCACAGCGGCAAACGTGAGCATCACCGGTTTGTCACTGAGCGGCAACACCAATGGCAACTATGTGCTCACCGCCCCTACCCCTTTGGCGGCCACCATCACGCCCAAAGATTTGACGATCAAGGTCAACGATGACGCGCAGTTTTTCACCATTACGTCAGATACATCCGGCTTTAATGGGGTGAGCTACAAGGGCTTTGTGACGGGCGAATCGAACGCGAATTTGACCTTCTCAAACATCAGTGCACCCGGCATGCCCAACATCACCACCAGCTTGAATGCAACCCAAAAGGGCACCCCAGGTATGTATGCCAACGCGCTCACCTTGAACAGCACTGCGACCAACAGCAACTACAACATCACGGTGCAAACAGGCAACTTCAGCGTGGTGGGCGCCGACCAGCTACTGGTGCGGGTGAACAATGTGAACACCACCTACGGCGACACAGCCAATTTGGTGGTGGGCAGTGCGCAATATGTCTACAACGGCAGCGCCTTGTATAACTTGACAGTGAACACGTTGGGTAACCTAGTCACGGTGGACGATGGTTTGGGCAGCGGCGGCGGTGCGACGATGATGTTGTCGCCCACGGTCTTGGCATCGCAACGCTCTGCCTCCAACAACACAGCAGTTGGTATTTACAACATTGAAGCGACAGGGCTGCAAAAGTTCAACGGTGCCAACTTCAACAACACCGTGGTGGTGGTCGGCATGCAAACCGTGACCGCCAAAGCATTGACAGCCACAGCCACAGCCGCCGACAAGGTGTATGACGGCAATACCACTGTCAGTGTGAACTTAACGTCGAGCAATGTGATTGCCAACGACAACATTAGCTATGTCTTCACCGACGCCTACTTTTCAGACAAAAATGCTGGTAATAACAAGTCGGTGAGGGTATCCAACATCAGCCTCAACGGTACGGACGCAGGTAACTACATCATTCAAAACGTTGTGGCAAACGCTACGGCGAATATTTTGCAAAAGGCTTTGACCATCACGGGCATCACGGCGAGCAACAAGGTGTATGACGGCAACACCTCTGCCGTGGTCAACGTGTCAGCAGTGAACAGCACGTCGCTGGTGGGTATGGGCATGCTCTCGGGGGACAACCTCACCGTTTCAGCCACAGGCGTATTCACCGATAAGAACGCAGGCACGGGAAAGATCGTCAATCTGAGCAGCAACTACAGCGGTGCAGATGCAGGCAACTACAACATCACCTCACAAACCAACGCATTGGCGAACATCGCGCAAAAGGCTTTGAGCATCACAGGCATCACCGCAGACAACAAGGCGTACGACGGCAACACCTCTGCTGTGATGAACATCTCGGCCATCACCAATGCCACGCTGGTCACAGGGGGCATGATTGCGGGCGATAGCTTGACCGTGTCGGCCATGGGTGTGTTCAATAACAAAAATGTGGGCAACGGCAAAACGGTAAACATCACTGGCAATTACACCGGTGGAGATGTGGACAACTACCTCATCACCTCTCAAGCCAACACATCAGCCAACATCACGCAAAAGAGTTTGACCATCACGGGCATCACTGCTGACAACAAGGTGTACGACGGCAACACCACTGCCGTGATCAATGCCTCGTCTGTGAGCAACGCCTCATTGGTGAGCATGGGGATGGTGACGGGTGATAACTTGACCGTGTCCGCGACGGGCCTGTTTGTCGATAAAAATGCAGGTACCAACAAAACAGTAGCCCTCACAAGCAACTACAGCGGAGGGGATATGGGCAACTACCTGATCACCTCACAAGCCAACACATCAGCCAACATCACGCAAAAGTCTTTAACCATCTCGGGCATCACCGCTGATAACAAAATTTACGACGGCAACAACATCTCGGCGGTCAACGTCTCGGGTGTGAACAACACCTCGCTCGTGAGCATGGGCATGATCTCGGGTGACAACCTCACCGCTTCAGCGACTGGTGTGTTTGACAGCAAGAACGTTGGCACTGGCAAGACCGTTAATTTAACTAGCGCATACACAGGTGCGGATGTAGGGAACTACAACATCACCTCGCAAGTCAACACCACGGCCGATATCACGACAAAGCCCATCACTATCTCAGGCATCACCGCTGCGAACAAGGTCTATGACGGCAACAACATCTCGGCGGTCAACGTCTCGGGTGTGAACAACACCTCTCTCGTAAGCATGGGCATGATCTCGGGTGACAACCTCACCGTTTCAGCGACTGGCGTGTTCGGCAACAAAAACGTTGGCGCTAACAAGAACGTTAACTTAACTAGCGCGTACACAGGTGCGGATGTAGGCAACTACAACATTACTTCGCAAGCGTCCACCACAGCCGATATCACGCAGAAGTCTTTAACCATCTCGGGCATCACCGCTCATAACAAGATCTATGACGGCAACACTGCTGCCGTCATTAATACGTCTGGCGTCACCAATGCCACGCTGGTGACTGCGGGCATGATTGCAGGTGACAACCTCACCGTTTCAGCGACTGGTGTGTTTGACAGCAAGAACGTTGGCACTGGCAAGACCGTTAATTTAACTAGCGCGTACACAGGTGCTGATGTAGGCAACTACAACATCACTTCGCAAGCGTCCACCACAGCCGATATCGCGCAAAAGTCTTTAACGATCACGGGCATCACCGCTGCGAACAAAATCTACGACGGCACCACCGCTGCCGTCGTTAATACGTCTGGCGTCACCAATGCCACGCTGCTGATTGCGGGCATGATTGCAGGTGACGAACTCATGGTGGCAGCCACTGGCTCATTTGCAGATAAGAATGCCGGTACAGGCAAGACCGTCACGTTGAGAAGTTCATATGGTGGTGCTGACGTGGCCAACTACAACATCACCTCGCAAACTTCCACCACAGCTGACATCACGGGTGAAGCGAAGATCAATCAACCGACACCTGACAGTGCTGTGGTGGCAAACCTCATTGTTCCGCCCCCCGCCCCCATATCGGCGCCGATCTCTCAACCTAAACCAGTGGAAATGCCACCCGCAAGAGTTGAACCATCGCCTTTGATTGACGCCAACACAGCGGCTGTCTCGACGCTATCCACGCTGAGTGGCGTGCAAATTCGTGCACTGACGTCAGATCAACTACGCGCCATCAAATCGACTGAGCTTGCTCAGCTAATGCCTGTTCAATTGCAGGCGATGACCTCAGATCAATTGGCCTCTTTCACAGCAGAACAAAAAACGGCATTCACGCCTGAACAACTTGCAGTGATGAATACTCGCCAAATCGCTGCGGTGGATTTGAAAAGTGATCTACTGACCAGCCAAAAAGCATTGGTTCTCGTGACGCAAACATCTGTAAACACAACGGCCACATCAACGCCCATCGATAAAGCTGCTCTACCGTTGGTAGCTGCAGCCGCTCTAGCGACAAGTTCCCCGATTCATGTGGAATTGAATGAGGCGCCAACAAGTCAACCGACAAGCACCATGACATCGGGTGTGTTGCCCGTGGCCGTCATCGGCGAAGGCCGAACGTCCAACATCGGTATGGCTTATGAACAACAACCCAACGACATTCGCGTTCAACTGACATCTGCACCTTCCACAACACAAGCGCCTTCTACGCTTGTTCGTTTCACGGGTAAATTCAAAACATTCATTGTCAGCAATGAACGTGGAGAAATGGTGCCCTACCAAGGCGCCATGATTGGCAAACGCATGGTCATATTGGCAGACACAGAAGGTGCAAAGAGCTTGGCACGCAAAGAGATGCAAACGGTGTTGGCCGCGGCCATCACCTCTCTGGGGGCCAATCAAGTCCTATCGTTCGCACAAATTGAAAGCGTAGTCATTGACTTGCGTTGAACCTCAGTTCTGACTGTTTAAATGATCGACATAGCGCTGCAATGCATCGCGCAGTGAGGTCCAATCTGGCGTAGCAATGGTGCATAAGTAAAGCCAAGTGTTTGAGCTGTTCGTCATCCACCAGCACATAAGAGTCAACGGTTGCATTGGCTTGCAGTTGGGGAAAGGCTTGCAGGGCCGCTCGTCGAGGTTGAAGCAAACTGATCCAACCCGAGTAATGACACACCGTCAACTCAGCTGATCCACCACATCCGATGACGTAGGAAAGATACGTTTCAAGTATTGCAAAAACTTTTCACTCATGATGTGCGGACGACCTTGGAACAGCACGTCCACTTTACCTTCGCCTGAATGATGCCCTCTGAGTGACACACGTTCCTCGTGATGGTTGGCCAAGCGCACCGCTGCGGCGATGTATTCATCTTCCGTGTTGGCAATCAACCAGTCAGGCAAGCCCAACCTGCGGAACAAGCCTTCATCAATGTGTTCGTGCACCTCTGGACCCGTTTTACAAACCCCCACCAAACCAGCGCTGATGGTGTCGATGATGCCATTGGTATTGCCAAAGGGGAACGGATTTATGAACATGTCGCAACCCGCAATGATGTCCATGTAAGACACATAGTTTTGGTGAGGGTAGACCGTCACGTGGTCGCCCAAATACTGCGTAACCACACGCTGCACGTTCGGGTAAGTCAGCCCTTGTGCCTGCCCAATCAAGAAATGAAAGTGCACCGGCACGCGAGAGGCTTGAACAATACGCGCGCAAGTTTGCAAAAACTTAGGATTGAGCTTCATGGTGGTCGCGCACATGGCGATTTGCACCACGTCAGGGTTGTGGCGTGGTTTCACAATCACCTTCAAGCCTTCAGCAGATGCCGAGGGGCGATAGGGCATGCCATCGCTCGGCAACTTGAGCAGTTTTTCGCTGAAGCAGGCGTCGCTTCCCACGTAATCTTCTTCCACCACCACATAGTCAATCGCGTGTGCGTGCGTGGTCGCGGGATGACCCAATGCCATCATTTGCAAGGGGGCAACACGCAAGTTGGTTAGCCACATGGTCAACGGGAACATCCCAACGCTGGGCATGTAGCAAATGCTGGCTTTGCGCTTTTTAGCTTCGGCTTGAATTTGCTGCAATTGGTCTAACAAGCTGTTGTTGCGCGGGATGATGACCACCTCGTCAAACACTTGCCGTGTGGTTTCGTCGGTGCAATTGTCATAAGCCATTGCCACCACATGGAAATGCTCGCGTGCAGCTTCCATCGTTAGCGAATGGGTGCGATAGATCGAGTGGCCTTTGGTGAACCACTCCAACACGACCAATAAGACAGGTTTTTGCGTCGCTTTCTTTTGACGAAATGAATCAAAGTCTTGGCGGTCCCAATCATGAAACCCATTCACGATGAGTTTGCGTTTGATGAGACTGTTGATGGACTTTTTGATGTCGTGTTTGTCTGCCCGATCTGCATAACTGCAATGCATGTACAAATCATGCAAGACGCCTAAGGGTAGTTGTTCGATGTCATCGATTTGATCAAGTCGCTCGGTGAGCCAAGGCAAGATTTGTTCACGTTTTGCGTGCGCAGCAGGTGAGCCAATAAACCGAGGGGAGAGCAACGCCAAACACAAGCCTGCGGCCATAACTTTATCGGCCTCCCACAAGGCGTCTAAGTCCAACGCAACCTCAGACTCGGGCGAGTAAAGTAAGCAAAATTTCAACAAGTCCGCTTGGTTGATTTGCAGCTGCGTGAGGTCGGATTGCGCATCCCCCGCTTTGGTGTTCAACGCACGCATCACATGATCGGCATTGCGAAAAGGGGTGGCCGCAAACAAGGTGGACAACCAACGGTGATGCGACAGAATGTTTTGACGCCATTCGGGTGCAAAAAATAATTCACGATCGGCCAAGAGAGAAGACGCAGCAGCAGCAGCACGCGTCCACACGTGTTGATTGAGGTCTTGCTCTGAAACGGACTGCAAAGCTTTTGCTTTGAATTGGTCGCTCACGTTGCCGTAGTTCGCGTCTAAGTCCTTCAAAAGCTCTAGCAACTCACGCATGCCCATTTCTAGGTCCCCGCTGTAAGCGAATGCTTCAAATTTTTCTAAAGAAAATGCCATTTAAAAAATCTCGGTGTGACTATTTTGCAAACAGTGATGAGGGATTGTCGTCTGTTCGCTATCATTCTTCCCCATGAAATTCATGAATTGGCCCGTTCCCGCCCTGCTCGCTTGGGCTTCGTCTTGGCTGTTGTTCAAAGGTTTGGTGTCGTCTGGACTGAGCGAAACCATCGCGTTGGTGGTGGCTGCTTTTTGGGGCGGTTTTTTAAGCAAATGGGTATACACCCCCATGCGCAAGGCGCTAATTTTGCTTGGCTTTCCGTTGTCGATGCTCGCGTCGTCCAGCACGCTCAGCATGCCGCCTTTGGGCTGGCTGGCGCTGCTGGGGCTGATCGTGTTGGTTTACCCACGCAAAGCTTGGGGTGACGCACCGCTGTTTCCAACGCCCAAGAAGGCGCTGCGCGAACTACCCGGTCACATCGCGCTGCCTGCGGGGGCGCGCATTTTGGATGCGGGCAGTGGTTTGGGCGACGGTTTGTTGGCCTTGCGCGATGCCTACCCACGTGCCGATTTGAACGGCATTGAAATGAGTTGGCCGCTGCGCATTTTGAGCGCGCTGCGTTGTGGGTTTGCGCGCATTCGCCAAGGCGATATTTGGCTGGCCGATTGGCGCAGCTACGATTTGGTTTACCTGTTTCAACGCCCCGAAAGCATGCCCCGTGCGGTCGAAAAAGCGCAAGCCGAATTACGCCGAGGCGCTTGGCTGGTGAGCTTGGAGTTTGAAGCGCGTGAATTGATTCCTAGCGCCGTGATCTACGGCCGCGATGGCCGCCCCGTTTGGCTGTATCAGCTGCCGTTTAAGCGACGTGACTGACCAAGATCTTGTCGATGCGGCGACCATCGAGGTCGACCACCTCAAAGCGCCAGTCCTCAAATTTCACGACGTCCCCCACGGCTGGTAATTCGCCTGAAATAGCCATCACCAAACCAGCCACCGTGTTGTAGATGCCACGGTCTTCATCTGGCAATTCTTTGATGTTCAAACGCGCTTTGAACTCACTCGCAGGCATCAACCCATCCACCAGCCACGAGCCGTCTTCGCGTTGCGTGGCCCACGCTTCGTCAGTGGGGGTGGCTTGTAGCAATTCGCCCGTGATGGCCTCCAGCAAATCGCGTGGTGTGAGCAAGCCTTGCACCACACCGTATTCGTCCACCACCAACACCATGCGGCCGTGCGCCGTGGCCCGCTCAGCGGGTTTGCGGAACTGTTCGAGCAAATCTAAACCACTCAAGGTTTCGGGCACAAAGGCGACGGGTTTGGCCAAGGCATCGACCGTCATCTCCGAGCCTAGGGGTAAGCGCAAAAGCTGAGACACGCTGACCGCGCCCACCACATTGTCAAGATCACCTCGACACACGGGGTACCACGAATGTGCACCCTCAGCCCCCACTTGCGTCAAGGCTTGGGACACTGACAACTTGGCATCGAACCACTCAATGTCGGAGCGATGCACCATGATGGAGGTGAGTGGGCGGTCATCGAGGTTGAACACGTTTTGCACCATTTGGTGTTCGTGCTGCTCAATCACGCCAGCATCCACGCCTTCCACCAAGCTGGCAGAGATTTCTTCTTCCGTCACCGTGCGTGCGCCGTGCACATCGATGCGCAGCAATTTCAACATGCCGCTGGTGCTGGCCGACAGCAATTGCACGAAAGGTTTGGCCATGGTGGCCAGCGCCAGCATGACAGGTGCCGCGACACGCGCCACCGCTTCTGGAAACAACTGGCCGATGCGCTTGGGTACCAGCTCGCCAAACAAAATGGTGCTGAAGGTGATGAGGGTCACGATGATCGCCGTGGCCAAAACTTCGGACACGTGTTCTGACGCACCTTGCGTCAGCAACCAATGCGAGAAATCATCACTGAACGCGGCCTCGCCCACGATGCCGTTGAGCACACCGATAGACGTGATGCCAATTTGCACCGTGGACAAAAACTGCGTGGGATTGGCCATCAAGCGCAGCGCGGCTTGTGCCCCACTGTCGCCCGCCTCGGCCAACGCGGCCAAGCGTGCCTTGCGGCTAGAGGCCAAAGCCATCTCAGACATGGCAAACACGCCGTTGAGCAAGGTTAAGAAAACAATCAGCAGAACATCCATCGCGAACTTAATTAGAGACAATCCATACATGGCACTTTACTTCAATGGTGAAACAACTGTTCTACAGGGGAACACGCCAAGATTTACCCCCAAAAACCCCCAATTTATTGCCCCTAGCGCGGGTTTGAAAGCTTGAGTAGAATTTAGGCATGGCAATTAACAGCACATTCCTTGGCGCAACAACAATTTCAGGCGATGAAGCAAAAGCATTCAATCGCATGGTTAGCCATGGCCGCCCAAATCGCACCGTCTTAGCAGCAGCCGAAAGTGGCCGCAAGATGGCTGCAAAATTCGCCAAGAATGGCGTGATCACATTCAAGATCAAACAAGATAAAAAGCAGCCAGCGTGAATATCGAGCTGCGAGAACTGCACCAAGATGACGGGTGCAATGGGTTAAGCCTTGGAGATCAAAGCTTCACACCCCTAAAGACCTTCCTAAGAAAAGAAGC
>CANBWY010000069.1 GCA_947373245.1 Comamonadaceae bacterium | reverse complement strand
GGCGCAGTTGCTCGATCACGCCAAAGCTCACCCCGCTGCCGCCGTGCACGGCCACGCCAGCGGGTTTGTCGATGGCCATCATGGCCTCGTCTTCCATCAGAACAGGAAATTCACGGGCTGGAGCCGGTGCATCGGCCTTGGCCTGCACTTGGGCCGAGATGCGCACAGGCGGCAAGCGCACCAAATCGCCTGCCTCCACACGTTGCTCGGCCGAAGCACGGCCCTTGTTCACCCGCACCTCGCCGGAGCGAATGATGCGGTAGACGTGGGTTTTCGGCACACCCTTGAGGTGGCGCATGAGGAAGTTGTCTAAGCGCTGACCAGCCGAGTCTTCGTCGACAGTCAGTGTTTTTACGGAGGGGGCGGGGGTTGGGGCCGAAGCCCCTATAATGTGATTCACCAGCGTTTTGCTCTAAGTGCTTGATTTAACACAGATTAGACCATGTACTGACGAACGCGGTAAGGTCGATGCCCCTTTTGTGCCCGAGACGCAGACCCAGTACCCAAGAGACTGAGTGGCCCTCGCCCCAAAAGTTGAGCCGACGATCAGAAAACACCGAAATGGAATACCCCAAGTTGTGGAGGCTCTTTTTGAAAAGCCT
This sequence comes from Comamonadaceae bacterium, assembly GCA_947373245.1. Taxonomy (GTDB): domain Bacteria; phylum Pseudomonadota; class Gammaproteobacteria; order Burkholderiales; family Burkholderiaceae_C; genus Limnohabitans. The sequence goes on along the minus strand of CANBWY010000069.1, from coordinate 9,200 downwards.
TCATGACGGATGACTGCGAGAAGCAAAAACGATGGTTGTGGCAATGTTGATGTTGATGGAACTCTGCACAGAGTGGCTTTTGCCACCGACAGTGTGTAGCGTTGCGCGTCGCACCTTTGCCAGCTGGACCAGCCCTGTCTCCCCTGCACCGGCCGATCAAGCCACGCACTCGACAACAGGACAACCGCGACTTCTTGCCCTTATCCACGCGCCCAACCACCGTCCCCTGCGCTGATCTCACATTGATTAGCGCGGTGGCCACGGTCTCAGCGGCAATTCCCTTCGTTCTCTGACGTCCCTCAGGCATCGTTGGCCCGTCATGGGCCTGTGATGATTTGACACGTGAAGGAACCGCATCATGAAACGGATGCTCATTAATGCAACCCAGTCGGAAGAACGCCGCCTGGCCATCGTCGACGGCCAAAAACTGCTCGACTATGAAATCGAAATCGAAGGCCGCGAACAGCGCAAAGGCAACATCTACAAAGCAGTCGTGACCCGCGTCGAGCCATCGCTCGAAGCTTGCTTTGTGGACTACGGCGAAGACCGCCACGGCTTTTTGCCATTCAAAGAAATCTCCAAACAGTACTTCGCCGAAGGCGTGTCTGCGAGCCAAGCCCGCATCCAAGACGCCATCAAAGAAGGCCAAGAACTGTTGGTCCAAGTGGAAATAGAAGAACGTGGCAACAAGGGCGCAGCCCTGACCACCTTCATCAGCTTGGCCGGTCGCTATGTGGTGCTCATGCCCAACAACCCACGCGGTGGTGGCGTTAGCCGCCGCATTGAGGGCGACGACCGCGCAGAACTCAAAGAAGCCATGGACCAATTGGAATACCCCAAAGGTATGTCCATCATCGCGCGCACTGCTGGCATTGGTCGCAGCGCCCCCGAGTTGCAATGGGACTTGAACTACTTGCTCAAGTTGTGGACCGCCATTGATGGCGCCAAGGGTGCCAAAGGTGCGTTCTTGATTTACCAAGAATCCAGCTTGGTCATCCGCGCCATCCGCGACTACTTCAACCATGACATCGGCGACATCTTGATCGACACCGATGACATCTACGAACAAGCCCAACAGTTCATGGCCCACGTCATGCCTGAACATGCGGCCCGCGTGAAACGCTACAGCGACGAAACCCCGCTGTTCAGCCGCTTCCAGATCGAACACCAAATCGAATCGGCCTACGCCCGCACCGTCAACCTGCCATCGGGCGGCGCGATTGTGATTGACCACACCGAAGCCTTGGTGTCGGTGGACGTCAACTCGGCCCGTGCCATCAAAGGCGGTGACATCGAAGAAACTGCCACGCGCACCAACCTCGAAGCCGCCGACGAAGTGGCCCGCCAAATGCGCTTGCGCGACTTGGGCGGCCTGATCGTCATCGACTTCATCGACATGGACGAAAGCCGCAACCGCCGCGACGTGGAAAACCGTTTGCGCGAAGCCTTGCGCCATGACCGCGCCCGCGTGCAATTCGGCACCATCAGCAAATTCGGCTTGATGGAAATGAGCCGCCAACGCCTGCGCCCTGCGCTGAGCGAAGGCGCTTCTATTCCTTGCCCACGCTGCGGTGGCTCTGGCCACGTGCGTGACACCGAGAGCTCGGCGCTGCAAATCTTGCGCATCATCCAAGAAGAGGCGATGAAGGACAACACGGCCGCCGTGTACGCCCAAGTACCCGTAGAAGTGGCCTCGTTCTTATTGAACGAAAAGCGCACAGAGATTGCCAAGATCGAAATTCAACAACGCCTGAACGTCTTGCTGGTGCCTAACAAAACACTGGAAACCCCCAACTACAAGTTGGAGCGTTTGAAGCACGACGACCCGCGCTTGGACCGTGTGGAAGCCAGCTACAAAATGGCCGAGGAGTTTGAAGACCCCACCGCTGTGACACGTCGCTCGCAAGAGCCTACCAACAAGCAAACCCCCATCATCAAAGGCGTCTTGCCCGATGCACCTGCACCGGCACACATGCCCAAGCCTGTGGCGCCTGCCAAAGCAGCGGCACCAGCACCTGTGCGCAGTGCCAAACCTGCGCACAAAGCAGCCCCAGCACCCGTCGCGAAGACAGGCGTGTGGGGTTGGTTCACTGGTTTGTTCAGCAGCGACTCTTCAGCCCAAGCCAAACCCGCAGTGGACGCGCAGAAAGCCGGCGAACGCAAAGACGAGCGCCCGAACGGACGCTCTGCCAACGGACGTGGCACCCGTGGCGGTCGCAATGGCCGTGGTGGTGAACGCACCGAACGCAACGCCGAAGGTTCTGAAGCCCGTGGCGAACGCGCCGATCGCCCAGCACGCAATGAACGCCCAGAACGTGGCGAACGCAATGTGGAGCAACGCGGTGAAGGCTCGCGTGGCGAAGGTACGCGTAGCGAAGGTGGCCGAGAAGGCCGTGGCCCACGCCAAGAGCGCAACCGTGGCGGACGTGGTGAAGGCCAAGCCGCAATCGACAACAACGCCACTCCCGAGGCCCAAGCCGAAGCCCGCGCCAAAGCACGCAGCGAACGCATGGCCCGCGAAGAGCGTGGCGAGAGCACCGAACCCGGTAATGGCAACGGCAACGGCAACGAACCACGCGAACCACGTGGCGACAACCCAGGCCGTCGCGAGCGCACCCCACGGGGCGAACGCAACGAAGGCCAAGGCCGTCGTGAACGTGCGCCACGCTTGGATGAGAACGGCAACCCAGAAGCTTTGCCACTCGACAACGCACACGTGGCTGACGGCCAAGCACCGCAAACCGACGAGAACGGTGGCGAGCGTCGTGAGCGCCGCTCACGCGACCGCTACGGCCGTGACCGCCGCGAACGTGGCGACCGCGGACCGCGTGAAGAAGGCGCAACTGACCAAGCCGACAACGGCGCAACGGCTGAGCACAACCACACGGCACATGACCACGCGCCAAACGAACCAGCGCCACAAGAGGCTCGCGAGCCACGCCAGCCGCGTGAGCCACGCGAGCAACGTGAACCACGCGGTGAGCGCAGCGAGCGTTCTGAACGCGCGCCACGTCACGCACCGCGTGAAGTCTCACACACAGAAGCACAAGCGTCTGCGCAGCCGCAAACCTCTGCCCCCCAGCAAGGCATGCCACGCATTCAAACCTTTGCCCTGCCTGTGGCGGACATGCAAGCCGTGGCACACGGCAGTGGCTTGGAATGGGTCAACTCCAACCCCGAGCGCATCGCTGCAGTGCAAGCTGCCATTGCCGCCGAGCCAAAGCCCATGCATGTGCCGCGCGAGCGCGCACCGGTGGTGATCTTGGATGAAGGCGCCTTGGTGTTGGTCGAGACCCGCAAGGATCTGTAAACCACACACCCCGCAAGGGGTGTCATCCAACAAAAAAGGCCTAGATAAATCTAGGCCTTTTTTTTGGTGCACGCCATGCGTTTTATGCGGCCACTTCAGCGGCGCGTTTCCAGCACAACTGGGCACGCGCCGTTTCTTCTTTCTGCTCAGCCAATTGGGCCAGCGTGCGCCAAACTTGGCGCTGCATGTCGGGGTTTTTGAGTTGCTGCGCCGCTTGCTCAAGCATCTGCTGTGCCTTGCCCCACAGGGCGTGATGCCAACACACCATGCCCGCCAAATACTGCAACTCCACCCAACGTGGGTAGCTTTGGCGTGCACGGTCAATGCTGGCCAACCAATCGGTGTCAGCGGACAACTTCACCAAAGCCCGTACCAAGGCTTGCGCCACACGCTCGCGAATGGCGGGCGTACAACTGTCAGGCTGCTGCACCATGCGGTTCCACAAAGGCGTGAGCCAAGGCATGACCAACGCCGCATCACCACTGAGCGTGAGCATGCGTTGGGCCGCGTGCAACACCACATCGGGTTGCTCGCGTTCGCTGGCCTGCAAAGTATCCCAAACGCGTTGCAACTGGGCACTGTCGTGCGCCTCGTTCAAACGGGCCACGGCAAGTTCACGCAACAAACTCTGCGCCGCAGTGCCAGAAAACGCGCCATGCTTGGCCAACAAACGGGCAGTGTCCAATGCCAAGGCATGTTGCTGGTTCAAGCGACTCGCTTTGAGGCGCATGCGCAAGGCCAAGGTGCGGCGGGCTGGGCCATGGCGCAAACCATCCAACCAGCGCAGCGCCTCTGGTGCATCGTGGTCGCTCAAGGCCCAGCGAGCAGCGCCCAAATAAGCCGACTCCATGGCTTCTTCCAAAGCTTCATCGGCAGCGTCAGACCCCAAGTCCGTGATGGCTTGCAAGTGCGACACCCGAGCATCGCGGTCGCGCAAGGCGTGGGCACTTTCAGCGGCAATCAGGTGCGACAAGGCACGCAGTTGTTGTGTGTGGCGCGGTGCCGGGTCATCGGCGGTGCGCACCTTGGCAAGCAAAGCCTCCAAGGCCAACGCTTGCTCGGCCGACTTCACGGCACGCACATAGCGCCCGCTCCACAGCTGCGCCAAGGCGTCCAACAACGTGGCGTGCATGGCGCGCTCTTTTTGCTGCAAACGCCAGCGGCGGGCTTGATGCGGCAACTCAAACAAGGCCGACATGGCACGCCAAGCCAAATGCAACACCACAAAGAAAACCACCAACACCAACAACACCAAGTTGAGCGACAGGTCGACCCGGTACGGCGCCCAAAACACGGTGACCGTGCTTTGGTTACCACCGGCCAACAAAGCCGAAGCCACCGCCACGCCAAACAAGGCCACAAACCAAAGAGCGGCTCTCATCTCAACGCCCCGCTGCAGCTGTGGTGAGGGCCGTGAGGGTGTCGTCCACTCGCGGAATCTCGATTTGCTTGGACTGCGCCAACACCTCACGCGCCAACGCCAAGGTGGTTTGGCCTTGACGGGTTTGCATATCAAAGTAGTGACTCAAGTCGTCGTTGGCTTGCTTCATGTCGGATTGCACCACGTCGAAGTGACGTGCCAACAACCCCAAGCGCGCATTGAGCAAACGCAGTTTGAGGTTTTCGCGCACAAAGAAACTTTGATCGGGGGCGAGCAAACTGGCCTCGGGGCGGTCAATGCGGCTGACGCGCACCAAGGTTCGGGTGTCGTCCCAAATGTCGGACAACACCTTCTCCCACCAGCTCATGCTGATGGCTTTGGCCCAGCTGGAGGTGGCCACAACTGGCACTGGTTTTTCCTTAGCCAACTGACCCACAGCATTGAGCAAGGGCAAGGTGTCCACCACATGCACCAGCTCGTCGAGTTTGAACAGCAAGGCCGGCATGTCAGCCACTGCCGTGGCTTTGATGCGCTCAATGTCCCGCGTCACCGCGCGCAACACGGGTGCCAAGCGTGGCTGGGCCACTTTGGTCAAGCGCTGCTCAGCCGAGTTGAGCGCGGCCAGCAAAGGCTGCACGCTGCCCGTGAGTTGCGCTTGTTGCTGCGCCAAGCGGATGGCGGACTCAATGTCCACCACCAAGTTTTCATCGCGTGAGCGTGACAGGCTTTGCATCAGGTCTTCGAGCTGGCTGCGCTGCAAGGCCACTTCGCTGAGTTTGGCATCGGTCACTGCCAAGCGCGCGGCCGTTTCGCGGGCCAATTCTTCGGCTTGCTTAGACGTGACCCGCGCCTCCACGGCTTGGCTGCCCGTGTCAGCACTTTGACGCGCCAGTTGTTCTTGAATGCCCGAGAGCTTGACCCACATCAGACCCGAGCCCACAGCCCCCACCACGGCCAGCGCGCCGATGCTGCGCAGCAGCCACGGACTGGCTTGCGTGCGGCTACCCGCGTTGTCGCTAGAGAAATCACTGGGATTGGTGAACACAGGTGCGTCAGCCAAAGGTTCAGTCGTAGGCCCCAAGGGCGGGAGGTTGGGTGTGTCGTCGTGCGCTGGCTTCATGCCAGCAATTCTAATGAGCGCAACACATCGCCCAAGCTGGGGCGTGACACATGCACCTCACCAAAACCCAGGGCTTGTGCCGTCTCGACCATGCGTGCGTGCGTGACGATGCAGCGTGCTTGCGCCCAGCCTTGGGCTGGCAGTAACTGCCCTAAGTGGCGCATGGCTTGTGAGCTGCTGAAGCACCACACGCTGGCGTCTGTGCTGGCTTGTGTGGCTTGTGCCTTTTGCTGAGGCGTCCACAGCGGCACGCGGCGTTCGTAAGCCACCACAAAATGCGCGCTAGCACCTGCGGCTTGCAGCTGCTGGGCCAGCCAATCGCGACCGGTGCCAGCGTGTGCGGCGCGTGGCTCTGCCAGTGCAGCAACCGCGTCTGAACACACGTCATGGCCACGAACAATCAGCACGGGCTGGCCCGCTTTCACTTGCGTGACCACACGCTGCCATAAAGCCTCCGAATCAAACTGCACGGCGTCGGCAGCAGGGCTGTCAATACAAGCCTCGGGCACGCCTGCTTGCAACAAAGCTTTGTGAGTGCCAGGGCCCGTGGCCCAGCAACGCGGGCCATGGGCCCAAGTGTTGCGGGTAGGCGGCTGGCGTTCAAAAAAATAACGCACCGCTTGCGCGCTGACAAACATCACAGCTTGCCATTCTTGCCACTGGTCCCACGCTTGCGCCACAGGCTGCGTGTTCGAAGCAGACGCCACGTCAATCAAAGGCAAGGCCAGCGCATCGTGACCCGCAGCTTGCAGCGCGCCCACCCACGCTTGCGCGTCTACAGCAGGTCGGGTGATGACAACGCGCATGGCTTGCTGGCGCAGCTTAGCGAGCGCCTTGTGCGCGCAACTGCGCAGCCACCGATTCGCCCAACACATGGGCGGCACCTTGTGAGGCCGGGTCTGCCGCATCCAACGCCTGCGATGCTTCGGCCCGAAGCAGCACGGGAGCGCCCGACGGGTCGCCCCACGCGGCTTGCAGGTGCAGCACGCCGTCGCTCAAGGTGGCGTGTGCGGCCAAAGGCATGGAGCAGCTACCCCCCATGGCGCGGCTCACGGCGCGCTCGGCGGTCACGGTCAGCCACGTGGCGGCATCGGCCAACGGGGCCAAAGCTTGGGCCACATCGGCACGGTTGCTGCGCACCTCAATGCCCAAGGCGCCCTGCCCTGCGGCAGGCAGCATTTCGGTGGTTTCAAAAATGTGGCGAATGCGCGCACCCAAACCCAAGCGCTTCAAGCCCGCAGCGGCCAACACAATGCCGTCGTACTGGCCTTCGTCGAGCTTGCGCAAACGCGTGTCGAGGTTGCCGCGCAGAGGCTCAATCGTCAAGTCGGGGCGCAAGGCACGCAGTAACACCGTGCGACGCAAGCTGGAGGTGCCGACCACCGCGCCTGGTGGCAAATCATTCAGGTGCGCGTAGTTGGACGACACCCACGCGTCGCGCGGGTCTTCGCGGGTCATCACGCACGCAAGGTCAAAGCCTTCGGGCAAATCCATGGGCACGTCTTTGAGCGAATGCACGGCCAAGTTGGCGCGGCCCTCTTCCAGTGCCACTTCAAGCTCTTTGACAAACAGGCCTTTGCCGCCGACTTTGCTTAAAGAGCGGTCCAAAATTTGATCGCCCTGCGTGGTCATGCCCAGCAGCGCCACGCTGTGGCCTTGGGCTTCCAGCAACGCTTTGACGTGTTCGGCTTGCCACAACGCCAAGCGGCTTTCGCGGGTGGCAATGGTTAACGAGACAGGCGTGGCTGGTGTGACAAAAGGCGTCGAAGGGGCAGCAGTAGACAAAACAAAACTCGCTTTTAAAAGGCCGTCACGTGCGTGGCGGCACCTAGAGAGGTAAATGTTAGCAGGGGGCCGCGTGACAACGCCTCCCAAGTCGACACATCATCACCTGTAGTGCCTTGCAACTGCGTCACGCAGGCCTTTTGCCCGATAAAATGAGCGGCTATGTCTACAAACCAACTCGATACAAAATCCCAAGCGTGGTCGGCGCTGTTTTCTGAACCCATGAGCGAGTTGGTCAAGCGTTACACCGCCAGCGTGTTCTTTGACAAACGCCTGTGGCAAGCCGACATCACGGGCAGCTTGGCGCATGCCGAGATGCTGCAAGCACAAGGCATCATCGGCAAAGCCGATCACTCGGCCATTCAAACCGGCATGGCGCAAATTTGGACCGAAATTGAAACAGGTCAATTCGATTGGAAGCTCGACCTAGAAGACGTGCACCTGAACATCGAAGCACGCCTCACGCAATTGGTGGGCGACGCTGGCAAACGCCTGCACACTGGCCGCAGCCGCAACGACCAAGTGGCCACCGATGTGCGCCTGTGGTTACGCGGTGAGATGGACCTGATCATCGACTTGCTGGCGGACTTGCAAAAGTCCCTCGTAGAAGTGGCCGAGAAAAACGTGGACACCATCCTGCCCGGCTTCACCCACTTGCAAGTGGCCCAGCCTGTGAGCTTTGCGCACCACCTGTTGGCTTACGTGGAAATGTTTGCACGCGACGCCGAACGCATGAGCGACGTGCGCCGCCGCACCAACCGCTTGCCTTTGGGCAGCGCCGCCTTGGCCGGCACCACTTACCCGCTGGACCGTGAACGCGTGGCCAAAAGCTTAGGCATGGTCGACGAACACGGCGAGCCCCAAGTCTGCCAAAACAGCTTGGACGGCGTGAGCGACCGTGATTTTGCGATCGAATTCACCGCTGCTGCGGCGCTGTGCATGGTGCACATCAGCCGCATGTCGGAAGAGTTGATTTTGTGGATGAGCCAAAACTTTGGCTTCATCAAAATTGCAGACCGCTTCACTACCGGCAGCTCCATCATGCCGCAGAAGAAAAACCCAGACGTGCCCGAACTCGCGCGCGGCAAAACTGGCCGCGTGGTAGGCCATTTGATGGGCCTCATCACCTTGATGAAAGGCCAGCCCTTGGCCTACAACAAAGACAACCAAGAAGACAAAGAGCCTTTGTTTGACACGGTGGACACACTCAAAGACACCCTGCGCATCTTCAGCGAAATGGTGGGCGGACAAGTTAACCCAGCCACCGGCGTGAAAGAAGGTGGCATCACCGTCAACGCCCAAGCCATGGAAGATGCCGCCAAAAAAGGCTACGCCACCGCCACCGACTTGGCCGACTATTTGGTAAAAAAAGGCCAGCCCTTCCGCGATGCGCACGAAACCGTGGCCCACGCCGTGAAGGCCGCTGCCAGCCACAACTGCGATTTGTCTGAGCTGCCGCTGGAAGTGCTGCAAAGCTTTCACCCATCCATCGAAAAAGACGTCTACGACTGCCTGAGCCTGCACGGCTCGCTCAATGCGCGCAACACCTTGGGTGGCACAGCGCCCATGCAAGTGCGCGCGCAGATTGCGCGGCATCACAAGCG
>CANBWY010000068.1 GCA_947373245.1 Comamonadaceae bacterium | reverse complement strand
GTGTTCCCAGGCGGCGCACTGATTGGTTGCGACGCGGGTTACTTGAATGCTGCGCGCATCAAAGGCAGCCACGCCGCCATCAAGAGCGGTATGTTGGCCGCTGATGCCGCTTATGACGCTGTGTCTGCAGGACGCGCCAACGATGAACTGAGCGCCTACCCTGCTGCGTTTGAAAAGAGCTGGTTGAGCAAAGAACTCAACCAATACCGCAACTTCAAGCTGTGGTTCAAAAAAGGCATGCTGGTCGGCACGGTGATGACCGGCATCGAGCAATGGCTGCTGCCCAAGCTCGGCATCGACACACCCCCTTGGACACTGCATGCAACCAAGCCCGACCATGTGAGCTTGGAGCCCGCAGCTCAACACGTCCAAATCAACTACCCCAAGCCAGACGGCAAGCTCACGTTTGACCGCTTGAGCAGCGTGTTCATCAGCAACACAAACCACGAAGAAAACCAACCCGCGCACTTGACGCTCAAAGACGCGTCGGTGCCTGTCAACATCAACCTCGCCACCTACGCAGGTCCTGAAAGCCGCTATTGCCCCGCCGGTGTGTACGAGTACGTGAAGAACGACAACAACACCGACCGCTTGCAAATCAACGCGCAAAACTGCGTGCATTGCAAAACCTGCGACATCAAAGACCCCACACAAAACATCGTCTGGGTCACGCCTGAAGGCGGTGGCGGCCCCAACTACAGCGGCATGTAAAGACTATGAACAAATATCACGCAGAACATACCTGGGTGCGCATCGAAGGCGACACCGCTTTGGTGGGCATCACCCAACACGCACAAGACACGCTGGGCGACATCGTGTTTGTTGACTTCGCAGAAGTCGGCAAAACCTTTGCACAAGGCACAGTGGCGGGTGTGGTCGAGTCTGTCAAAGCCGCCGCCGACGTGCACATGCCCGCGAGTGTGGAAATTGTGGAAACCAACGAAGCCCTGCGCGCCGACCCATCACTGGCCAACAGCGACCCCGAAGGTGCGGGCTGGTTTTACAAGGTCACACTCAGCAACCCCGCCGAGTTGGATGGGTTGATGGATGCAGCGGCTTATCAGGGCATCACCGGTTAGTTAACCAACGGCCACCACACAAAAGGCTGCTCAATGAGCAGCCTTTTGCGTGTTTTAAGCATCGTGTTTTCTTATCAATGCAGCCAACGTGGCCAATCCAATTTCAGCTTGCGCTTCACTGGCATGACTGAAATTCAAGCGTAGTTGTCCAGTCCCTTGGGTTTCAATGGGCATGAACGGCTCGCCAGGCATGAAGGCAACGCCTGCTTCAATAGCCTCAGCCAAGAGTAAACGGGTATCCAATTTTTGATTCAAGGTGAGCCAAAAGAACAGCCCACCCACAGGCATTTGCCAACTGGCCAAAGGCCCTAAATGCCGCTTCAACGCAGCGTCAAATGCGTCTCGACGTTGCCGATACGTTTGCGCTAAACCACGCAAACGCTCATGACGTGTGGGATCGCGCAATTGCTGCAAAACCAACCACTGGCTCATGCGGTTGCTGTGCAAATCAGCGGCTTGCTTGAGCCGTGTGAGGTAAGGCAAAAACTCAAGCGATGCCACCAAATAACCCAAACGTAAACCCGGTGCCAAACTCTTTGAAAATGAGCCTTGGTAAATCCACGGAGCCTTTCGAAGTCGCGCACACAAAGGGCTGCGATCACAAGCGTCATAAACCAAATCGCGGTAAGGGTCGTCTTCAAACAAGGGCACATTCGCCTCATCGCATGCACGCGCCAAAGTGTCTCGTTCAGCGCCACTCAAACACCGACCCGTTGGGTTTTGGAATGTCGGAATCACGTAGGCAAAGGCTGGTTTTTCTCGCAACCATGGCTGTGCATCAGCGGCTTGCGCATCGTAGGGTACAAAGCGCGCACCAAAGAATCGAAACACTTGCAGCGCAGCCAAATAAGTGGGCGACTCCACGGCCACTGGCGTGCCTGTATCGATGAAGAGTTTTGCCACCAAATCAATGCCCTGCTGCGAGCCAGACAACACCAACACTTGCTCAGGCTTGCAGGGCAAGCCTTGCATCACCATCTCTTGCTCAATTTGTTCTCGTAAAGCCCACTCCCCTTCGCTGGGTCCGTACTGCAAGGTATCCACAGGCATGTCTTGAAGACTGAACTGCGGAAAACTATCGACCGAAGGCAAACCGCCTGCGAACGAAATCATGCCGGGTCGGTCAATGACAGACAAAATCTCGCGAATGGGCGAGGCGTGCAAATCATTCACACGCGTTGAAAAATGAGGGCGCATACCTTCCTTCCATAAATGTCAATAGTATTGACCTATTGATGGTAATCACGGCCACGCTATCATGTCAATATGGTTGACCTAAAAAACACCGCGACAAGAGAAGCCATTGAACAGCTTTACTTCGGCTACCGCGCACTCACAGAGCAGCCTGACCGAATTCTTGAAAAAAAAGGACTCGGGCGTGTGCATCACCGTATCTTGTACTTCGTAGGACGCAGTCCGAATACAACGGTCAATGCCCTGCTGTCCACGTTAAACGTGAGTAAGCAAGCCCTGAACGCACCCTTGCGCCAATTGATTGAAATGGGTTTGGTGGCGATGACAACGGCAGAACATGACCGCCGTGTCAGACAACTGATACTCACCCGCGTGGGACAGCAACTAGAGTCTCAACTCACAGGCACACAAATGGCGCAACTACAAGCTGTGTTTGATGAGGCGGGACCGCAAGCTGAAGCAGGCTGGCGTCGCGTCATGGCTGTGTTGAGCGATCAGCAAAAAAGCTAACGCACTAAGCAGCATTGCTCACAAGCGCACGCGCCAACCTATCGAGGTTCTGCTCATTGGCAGGCTCAACAATGGCTTTCACAGCTTGTGCGGTATGCGCATCATCAAACACCTGTTGCCACTGCACCTGCGTACCGCCGCTAACCGCAGTGAGTTGCACGCTGAGCGTGAAAAATGGCGCGCAGTCGTGGCGAATCACAACACGTGATGCGGGCTCAAGTTCGGTGAACATACTTTGATTGGGGTAACGTGCGCCGTCTGGTCCGACCATCACAAAGGTCCAGCGACCACCGACCTTGAACTCAAAGGTTTCAAACTCATTGGTAAACCCGTCTGGTCCCCACCAAGTGGCCAACACATCCGCACGAGCAAATGCGTTGTAGACCGCTTGCGGCGAGAACGGTAAAGTTCTTTGCGTGCGAAAAGTTGTGTCGTGGTCCATCATCCCCCCAACGTTACAAAGCCTGCCCCAAACGGGCAATCCCCTCTTTGATCTTCGCCACATCCGCCGTGGCAAAGCTCAAACGAATCGCCGTCGTGTCTGGGTTGCTTGCGAAGAACGGTGCGCCCGGCACAAAGGCCACGCCTTTTTCAATGGCGCGTTTGGCCAACTCAGCACCGTCTTTCATTTTGCCGCCAGCGCCTGTGAGGTTGGCCCAGAAGAACAAGCCGCCTTGGGGTTGGGTGAAGGTCAAGGCATCGCCCAACTCGCGCTTCAAAGCGTCGCCCATGGCTTGGGCGCGTTCGGCATACACGCTGCGCACATGCGCCAAGGTGGCGGGCATGCGGCCCGCCTTGAGGTACTGAGCGGCGGTGGCTTGTGCAAAGGTGGAGGTGTGGGCATCGCTGAATTGCTTGCACATGGTGGCGCGCGCCAACAACTCGGGCGGGGCAATCATCCAGCCCACGCGCAGGCCGGGTGACAACACTTTGCTGAGCGAGCCGCAGTACACCAGCCACGCGCGGCTGCCCGGCACTTGGTCACTCAAAGCCAGCAACGACGGGGGCGGTGCTTCGCCAAAGTACAGGTCGCCATAGGGGTCGTCTTCCACCACCACGGTTTTGTATTTCACCGCGAGCTCTAGCACGCGCAAGCGGCGCTCTAGGCTGAGCGTGGCGCCACTCGGGTTGCCAAAGGTGGGAATGAGGTACACGAGCTTTGGCTTGTGTTGGACGATCATTTCCTCGAGCTTGTCGACTTGCACACCGTGCGCGTCGATGGGCACACCCACCACTTGCGGGCCGTACAAACGGAAACACTGAATGGTGGCCAAAAAGGTGGGGCCTTCGACCAAGGCCACGTCATTCGGGTTGAGCAAGGTTTTGGCAATCAGGTCCAGCGCTTGCTGGCTGCCAGTGGTGACGATGAGGCCGTTGGCATCTAAGCCCTTCACGCCTTTGCTGGCCATGAACGCGGCGAGTTGCTCGCGCAAGGGTTGATAGCCTTCGGTCGCGCCGTATTGCAGGGCTGCACCCGGCTCTTCGGTCAGGGCCAAGTTGCTGGCTTCGCGAATGCCTTGCACATCAAACATAGCGCTGTCGGGGAAGCCGCCGGCAAAGCTGATGATGCCGGGCTTGCCCAGCAGTTTGAACAGTTCACGAATGGCGGAGGTTTCAACGTTGTTTAGGCGGTCGGCATACTGCATAGTGGGGTGCATGGTGGGGATAATGAACGGATGAAAACACAGCACATTGAGCCTTTTTTTGCGACGCTGAAAGCAGCCAATCCGCAGCCCAATACCGAGTTGGAATATACCAGCGTGTTCGAGCTATTGGCCGCTGTGCTGCTGAGTGCCCAAGCCACCGATGTGGGTGTGAACAAGGCCACGCGCAAGTTGTTTCCGGTGGCCAACACGCCGCAACAAATTTTGGACCTCGGGCTAGAAGGCCTAGAGCGCTACATCCAAACGATTGGCCTGTACCACAGCAAAGCCAAACACTTGATGCAAACCTGCCGCATCTTGGTGGCGCAACACAACAGCGTGGTCCCACGCACCCGCGAAGCCCTAGAAGCCCTGCCCGGTGTGGGCCGAAAAACGGCCAACGTGGTGCTGAATGTGGCCTTTGGTGAGCCGACGATGGCGGTGGACACCCACATCTTTCGCGTGGGTAACCGCACAGGCTTGGCCCCGGGTAAAACACCGCTGGCGGTGGAAATGCAACTGATGAAACGTATTCCGCCCGCGTACCTTGTGGACGCGCACCACTGGCTCATCTTGCATGGCCGCTATGTGTGCCAAGCGCGCAAGCCGCTGTGCTGGCAATGTGCGGTGTCTGCGTACTGCGACTTTCAGCCGAAAACTTTAAAACCCTAAATCGCTTAAGCAATCAAATTGCGCAAAAAATCAACGCGCATGTGTTGGTCAAGGTAATCGGCCAAGCCTTCAAACACGGTTTCTAGCGTCGGCGTTTGCGCACCAAACAAGGCTTGCAGCACGGCAGGGTCTTCAAACAACCCGTGCAGGTACGAGCCCATCACGTTGCCTGCGTCGTTTTGCCAAGCCAGGCGGGGCATCACCTCATGCGCCACCTGCCCCGCTGCGGCCATCGCGGCGTGCGCCTGCGTTTGGCCATGGTGAATTTCGTAGCCATGCGCTTGCACGCCCGACAAAGCAGCCCACGCACCCCGCAGCTCACCAAACTTCGCCGATGTGCGCAGCACGGTTTTGTCAACGGCAAATTGCGTGACCACGGGCAGCAAGCCCAAACCCGCTGCGTTGCCGTCGATGCCATGTGTGTCAATCAAGGCCTCGCCCAACATTTGCAGGCCGCCGCAAATGCCCAACACCGCACCGCCCTGCTCTGCGTGTTTGGCAATGGCTGCGTCTAAGCCTTGTGCGCGCAGCCAAGCCAAGTCGCTGCTGGTGCTCTTGGAGCCGGGCAAGATGACCCAATCCGTCGCCTGCAAGCCTGCCAAATCAGCAGGGCTACGCGCCCACAGCAGGCGTACGCCAGGCACGTTCTTCAAAGGTTGGAATTCATCAAGGTTGCTGATGCGCGGGTAGGCAATGACAGCCACAGTTTTCGTCACCACACCTGTGGCGCGGTTGCGGTCATCAAACACGCCATCTTCTTCAGGCAAGCCGTGTTGCCACCACATGGGCAGCACCGCCACGGTGGGCACACCTGTGAGCTCTTGCAGCATTTCGGGCGCAGGGGCGAGCAAACTGGCGTCGCCCCGGAATTTGTTCAGCACGAAGCCTTTGATTCGCTGTTGGTCTTCAGGCGGCAGTAGTGCCCAAGTGCCATACAGGTGGGCAAACGCACCGCCTTTGTCGATGTCGGTCACCAACAGGCATTGGGCATCGGCATGACGCGCCACGCGCAGGTTGACGATGTCACTGCTCATGAGGTTGATCTCAGCGGGCGAGCCTGCACCCTCGATCACCACCACATCGTTTTCAGCGCGCAAAGCATCGAGCGATGCTGTGATCTGTGGCCACACTTTTTCGCTGCGGCCACGCCATGGGGTGTGGGTCAATTCGTGGTTCACCTCACCCAGCAACACCACTTGGCTGTGGGTATCCGCTTCGGGCTTGAGCAGCAAAGGATTCATGCGCACGTCAGGCTCAGCCTTGGCCGCCAGCGCTTGGAAGTATTGGGCAGCGCCCACTTCGCCGAGGCCGTTGTGTGAGGCCACCACGCGCGCGTTGTTGCTCATGTTTTGCGCTTTGAAGGGCGCGACTTTCAAACCTTGGCGCGCATACCAGCGGCACAGCGCTGTGGTCAACCAACTTTTGCCAGCGCCGCTGGATGTGCCCAACACCATCACACACTTGGCCGTCATGGCGAAATCCTTTTTGTATTAAAGCTTAGGCACCGCGACCCATTGGCCATCCAACGGGTGAATGGCGATGCGCTTGTCAAACACCGCCTCCACCGCGCGGTGCGTGGCAGCATCGGCGCACGCCCCTTGGTGCGCGATGCGCCCTGCTTGCATGACCACCATGTCGTCGGCATGCAAGGCCATGCCCACTTCGTGTAACACGCTGATGACGGTGGTATTTTGCGCGGTGAGGCAGCGCACTTGCTCTAACCAATCGACTTGGTGCGGCGGGTCAAGGTTTGCCAGAGGCTCGTCCATCAACATCACCTGCGCTTGCACCGCCAAAGCACGCGCCAGCAAGACGCGTTGACGCTCGCCACCCGAAAGCTGGCCCAACGAACGCTCGCGCCAGTCCCACGCCTGTGTGGCTTGCAAAGCGGTTTCCACAACCGCATGGTCTTGCGTACTTGGCGCAGCCAGCCATGCTTGATGCGGCATGCGCCCGAGCATCACCACGTCCCACACACGCAAATCGTCTGAGGCTGTTTCGTTTTGGCCCAGCCACGACAGCTGCTGCGCACGCTGCTTGCGGTCCATCGCCATCAGCGCTTGGTCAAACAAAAAGATGCGGCCCGTGAAGGGCAGCAAACCTGCCAAGGCTTTGAGCAAGGTCGACTTGCCAGCGCCGTTGGGGCCGACGATGCTGGTCCAACGCCCCGTGGCAAATGACACGTTGATGCCATGCAACACCTCTTGCCCACTCAAGGCCACATGCACATCGTGCACGCGCAAAGCCATCAAGGGGGCCTTCATCGTGTACCTCGCATGGTTTGGCTGCGGTACATCAGCCACAGCAAATAGCCGCCGCCCAACACCGCGGTCAACACACCCACGGGTATTTCTTGCGGGGCAATGGCCATGCGGGCCAACAAATCGGCCGACAACAACAACGCACCGCCCATCAAGGCCGACAACAACACAAGCCAGTTGTGCTTGACCTTCACCACCGAGCGCACCAAATGCGGTGCAGCCAAACCCACGAACGCCACCAAGCCTGTTTGCGCCACCGCCGTGCCCGTGGCCAATGCCAACACGCACACGAGGGCCACACGCACAGGCGCAAGCGGCAAGCCCAAACTCAAGGCGGTGGATTCACCCAAGGTCAGCGCATCCAGCACGCGGCTCAATGCAAATGCAAACACCGTGCAAATCAGCAACACGGCCAGCATCAACACACACGAAGTCCAGCCAATGAAGCTGGTGGAGCCCAATAAGAACCCTTGCATGCCCTGCAACACATCGGGACGCATGAGCGTGATGAGCGAGGCCAACGCGCCCAGCACCACGCCCACAATTACCCCAGCCAACAGCAAGCGCAAGGTGTGCTGCACGCCACGCGCCAACACGAGCGTGAGCAACACGGCCAGCACCGCGCCCACAAAGGCGGCGCCCGTTAACCCCAAACGCACCAAAAACTCGGTGGCAAACGGATTGCCGCCAAACAAAGCCAAGGCCACCGCCACACCGAGCGACGCACCCGATGCGCTGCCCAACAAATACGGATCAGCCAGTGGGTTACGAAACAAGCCCTGCGCCAAAGCCCCCGCCAACCCCAGCAAAGCCCCCGCCGCACAAGCGCCTAGCGAGCGCGGCAAGCGGATGTCCCACACAATTTGCCAAGCCACCTCGTCGTGCCAAGCATTCAACCAACTCTCAAACCCCGTGCTGCCCACGGCGCTGCCCAGTGCAACGCCCAACGCGCACAACAGCAACAACATGAGCGCAACGCCCACAGGCGACACACGTGCGCCTTGATGCGTCATGGTTGCTTCCTTGCGTTGTCTGGGGCTTTGTCAGTCAAACACGTCGCCATCAAACGGGCGGCCTCGGCCATGCGGGGGCCTGCACGTACCAACACATCAGATTCGGCAGACTTGAACGTGCACACACGCTGCGCGCGCATGGCTTGCATGTTTTGCCAGCCGGGGCGCGTGGTCATGTCGGCATAGTTGCTGTCGCCCACCATGATGATGTCGGGCTGCGCACGCACCACAAACTCGGGGTTGATTTTGGGGAATGGCCCCAACGACGCAGGCAAGATATTGCGCGCCCCCAAGCGCTGCAAGGTCTCGCCAATGAACGACGACTCGCTCGCGCCATACGGCGCAGGGCTGACTTCAAAATACACGCGCTGGCCTCTGGCCTGCGCGGGAATGGATTGCGCTGCGGCATTCACCGCCGCATCAATGTGGCGCCACACACGGTCGCTCTCTTGCACAGGCACATCCAAGGCGAGTGCCACGATGCGCATGACGCGCTGCACATCGGCATGCGAGCGTGGCTCTAGCGCCAGCACGGTCAGGCCCAAGGCTTGCAAGCGCTCGGCACCACGCGCCGACGTGGCCATCAACACCAAATCGGGCCTTAAAGCCACCACGCTCTCAATGTTGGGATCAATCCCGCCGCCCATGCGCGGCAGTTTGTCGATGCTGTCGGGCCAGTTGGAGTAACGGTCCACACCCACCAGCTTTTGGCACTGCCCCAAGGCACACACGGTTTCGGTAAGCGAAGGCAACAGACTGACGATGCGCTGCGGTGGCTTGGCAAGGGTCACCGCCACTTGGCGGTCATCGCGCAACACCACGGCTTGCGTCACGCTGGCGAAGACCCACAACAGGCACAACGCAGCGGTACGAATGTTGAGCAAGCGTTTAAGCATAGGTAGCCTCCCACTGCTTCACGATTTGGTGCAACTGCGCCACGCCATCGGTCAACGCCGCAGGGCCTGGCTGCAAGATGTCGGCAGATTTGATTTCAAACAGCTGCTGGTTGCGGACCGCTGGCACGTCTTGCCAGCCTTCGCGTGCAGCCACTTTTTCGGCTCTGAATTTTTTACCGCACCATGACCCAATGATGATGTCGGGCGCGCGGTCAATGATGGTTTGGCTACTTGCAATGATGCGGTCTTTGCCCATGGGCATTTGCGCCAACTCGGGGAAGCAATCATCGCCACCGGCAAGGCCCATCAGCTCGGACACCCAGCGAATGCCGCTGATGTGTGGCTCATCCCACTCTTCAAAATAAATCTTAGGGCGACGCTTGAACGTCGCCGCTGTTTTTTGGATGCCGTCCAACTGCGCACGCATCTGCTGCAAACGCTGCAAGCCCTGCTCAGCTTGGCCCACCATCGCAGCCACTTGGTAGAGCATGGAAAAAATCTCGTCCACGCTACGCTGGTTAAACACCGTCACCTGCACACCCGCACGGATGAGCAAGGCGGCAATGTCGGCCTGCAAATCAGAAAAACCAAACACGCAATCGGGCTTGAGCGCCAAGATCTTGTCAATCTTGGCGCTCAAGAACGCGCTGACTTTGGGTTTCTCTTCACGCGCACGACGCGGGCGCACGGTGTAACCCGAGATACCCACAATGCGCGCCTCTTCCCCCAGCATGTACAGCCACTCTGTTGTTTCCTCGGTGAGGCAGATGATGCGG